>NZ_JCACKG010000074.1:0-18676 GCF_059505265.1 Myxacorys chilensis
GGGATGGAAGTGATGCACGAGCGCAATGCTCACAACTTCCCGCTTGACTTGGCTGCATTGGAGACCGCTCCTGTGGCTCTTTCTGCTCCTGCTATCCAAGGGTAGTAGTGGACCAAGAGTGAGAGTGAGTGGATGACCCGACTCGGGTCTAGCCCTCCCTAGTTCTAGCTGAATGATGAGACCGCCTCTCCTCGTGGGAAAGGCGGTCTCTGTTTGTGTAAGCGCTTAAACCTGCGTGCGTAACACGTCTTCAAAATCCTTGAGTAACAAAAGCTGTTGAGAAAGTGATTTTAATTTCAAAGGTATTCTGTCTTGGTGAAAATCTTGCGGCATGATTAATATAAATAGACTCGTCATTTTACTTAAAGCCCATACTCCCCATGTCTAGTTTTCTGAGCGGCGCTGAAATTCGACAAAAGTTTCTTGATTTCTTTGCAGCATACGGTCATCAAGTTTTACCTAGCGCTTCGTTAGTTCCTGAAGATCCGACCGTTTTGCTAACGATCGCAGGAATGCTGCCGTTCAAACCGATTTTTCTAGGTCAGCGCCAATCGGAATTTCCTCGCGCGACAACCGCTCAGAAATGTATCCGCACCAATGATATTGAAAATGTAGGACGCACAGCACGACACCACACCTTCTTTGAAATGCTAGGCAACTTCAGCTTTGGCGACTACTTTAAGTCGCAAGCGATCGCATGGGCATGGGAACTATCTACAAAAACCTATGGGCTGCCAGCAGATCGTATTGTTGTTAGCGTGTTTGAGGAAGATGATGAAGCCTTCGCGATCTGGCGAGATGAAATTGGCATTCCGGCACATCGAATTCAACGGATGGGAGCTGATGATAATTTCTGGGTATCCGGTCCAACTGGGCCGTGTGGGCCATGTTCTGAACTTTATTATGATTTCCATCCTGAACGTGGAGAAGACAGCCTTAACTTAGAAGACGACACTCGTTTTATCGAGTTCTACAATCTCGTCTTCATGCAGTACAACCGGGATGCAGAAGGCAACCTCACGCCACTTCAAAATAAAAATATTGATACAGGCTTGGGCCTGGAGCGAATGGCTCAAATTCTTCAAAACGTGCCGAATAATTATGAGACAGATTTGATTTTTCCGATTGTACAAACAGCGGCAAGGATTGCTGGAATCGACTATGCTCTGGCGGATGAGCCTACAAAAGTCTCACTCAAGGTCATTGGAGATCACATCCGAGCTGTAGTTCACATGATGTCGGATGGAGTCACGGCATCGAACGAAGGACGCGGCTACGTGTTGCGCCGGTTGATTCGTCGAGTTGTGCGCCACGGGCGGTTGATTGGAGTTGATCGAGAGTTTACGCTGGAAGTGGCCGAAAGCGCGATCGCGCTTTCTGAATTTGCTTATCCAATGGTGCGAGCAAAAGCAGACAGTATTAAAGCCGAACTGCACGCTGAAGAAGATCGTTTTCGTAAAACCCTCGATCGCGGTGAAAAATTGCTTGCCGATATTTTGAGCCGAGAAACGAAGCAAATTTCTGGTAAAGATGCGTTTGAGCTATATGACACTTACGGATTTCCGGTTGAACTGACAGAAGAAGTTGCGGCTGAAAAAGGCTTAACCATTGACATGACAGGGTTTGAAGCTGAAATGAAAGAGCAGCGCAAACGCGGTCGAGACGCCCACAAAACCGTTGATCTCACTGTTCAAGGAACGCTCGATCAACTAGCGAACAACATTCACGAAACGGAATTTGTGGGCTATCAACAATCGAGTAGTCGATCCAAGGTCGAGCTTCTCCTCGTCAATGGTGAGCCGATCGATCAGGTTGAAGCCGGGACTAACGTTCAGATTGTTTTAAATCAAACGCCGTTCTATGCAGAATCAGGCGGACAGATTGGCGATCGCGGCTATCTCTCAGGCGATTCTGTTGTCGTTCGCGTAGAAGATGTGAAAAAAGAATCCGCGTTCTTTGTGCATTTCGGTCGCATTGAGCGAGGCACGCTGCGCGTCGGCGATTCGGTTACAGCTCAAATTGATTTGGCGTGTCGGCGGCGCTCCGCCGCAAATCATTCTGCAACTCATTTGCTACAAGCAGCATTGAGAAAAATTGTTGATGAGTCGATCTCGCAAGCTGGTTCTTTAGTAGCGTTTGATCGGTTGCGGTTTGACTTTAACTACTCTAAGTCTCTCACGACTGACCAACTCCAACAGATTGAAACACAAATCAATACTTGGATTGCTGAAGCACACGACGCTCAGATTGCGACTATGTCGATCGCAGATGCCAAAGCGAAAGGCGCGATCGCAATGTTTGGCGAAAAGTATGGTGATGAAGTCCGCGTAATCGATTTTTCGGGTGTATCGATGGAGCTTTGCGGCGGAACTCACGTTAGAAATACTGCCGAAATTGGTGTGTTCAAAATTATTTCAGAAGCAGGCGTTGCGGCTGGAATTCGCCGAATTGAAGCGGTTTCAGGTCCAGCAATTCTAGATTATCTGAATGTTCGGGAAAGCGTTGTTAAAGATTTGAGCGATCGCTTCAAAGTCAAACCTGAAGAAATCACAGATCGCGTCACAGTGCTACAAACGGAACTGAAGACTGCACAGAAACAACTTGACGAACTGAAAGGGCAACTTGCGATCGCAAAAGCTGATCAGCTTCTCGCTCAAGCAGAACCCGTTGGAAGTTTCAAGATTCTCGTGACGCAACTTGAAGGTGTGGATGCTGCCTCTCTTCAAAAAGCGGCTGAACAATTGTTGCAAAAATTAGGTGAAGGGGCAGTAGTTCTTGGTTCTGTGCCAGAAGCAGGCAAGGTTAGTTTTGTGGCAGCGTTTAGCCCAGCGGTTGTGAAACAGGGATTGCAGGCCGGAAAATTGGTGGGCGCGATCGCAAAGCTTTGTGGAGGCGGGGGCGGGGGTCGTCCGAATTTGGCTCAAGCAGGCGGACGGGACGCGAGTAAACTTCCTGAAGCATTAGCCGAAGCGAGAAATCAACTGCGAACTGGCTTGCAGTAGCTATTAGCCCAATGCGCAACTCTAAAGAAAATGCTCTGCAATCAAAGCAGTATCTCACTTGCAAGTCTAAAAATCAGGGTAGAGGGGCTAGATTGGCGTTAGAAGTCAAAGGAGAAACCCTTTGGGCAAAGACAGCCCTGATTTTTGCTTGGCTGAGCAGACTCCGCTTCAGGAGTATCACTCGACCGCCTTGTACTATGCTTCATAGGACGATTATAGAATTCCGGAGTTCATGGCAAATCTCTTTCTAGTCGTCCCTTGCGTTTTAGCTTTTTATCTAGCGTGGAACCTCGGCGCGAATGATGTCGCTAATTCAATGGGGACATCTGTTGGTTCTAAGGCCGTCACATTCAAGCAAGCCTTAATTATTGCTGGAATTTTAGAATTTGCAGGAGCAGCTTTGTTTGGACAAGGCGTGTCCGAAAAATTGGCTACAGGCGTTGTTGATCCGCAGTGGTTTGCCGATTCACCTCAAGTATTGTTATTGGCAATGATGGCTGTTTTGGTTGCGGCTGGAGTTTGGCTTAACATTGCAACGTTTTTTGGATTTCCAGTATCGTCGTCTCACGCTACCGTTGGCGCGATCGCAGGCATCGGTTTTATCGCCATTGGATCTCAAGCTGTCGATTGGCAAGCGATTCAATTGATTTCAGTCACGTGGATCATTACCCCGATTGTTAGCGGCGCGATCGCCGCTTGCTTTTACAGCCTAATTAAAGGCCAAATTTTAGACCATCCTCAATCCAGCATTCAATTTCAAGAATGGATTCCTTGGCTGAGTGCAGCCCTGATGAGCATTTTCGGCGTGATTGTTCTGCCCACACTGAGCCAGCCAATCGGAGGGTGGTTACATCACTTCAGCGTTGAGCTTCCCAACCACGACATCTCAATCGCGATCGGGGCGTTGGGGGCAATCGCTTTATCGTTCTCCAGTTGGCGACAGCTAAAAACCCCTGTGTCGTCCATCGAACCGTTAATTGCTCGATTTCAAGTGGTTAGCGCGTGTTTTGTGGCATTTGCTCACGGGTCGAATGATGTTGGCAATGCGATCGCGCCTGTAGCTGCGATCGCTTACATTCATAGAACTGGAACTGTTCCTTTAGAAGACTTTGAGGTTCCGCTTTGGACGCTGATCTTAGGGGGAGCCGGAATCGTAGCAGGGTTAGCAGTTTTGGGTAAAAGAGTTATTACTACCATTGGGGAGGGTATCATCACGCTGCAACCGAGCGGCGGATTTTGTGCAGAACTAGCGACAGCCACCACAATTTTGATTGCTTCGCGCTATGGACTGCCTGTTTCTACTTCTCATGCTCTGGTGGGCGGAGTCGTGGGAGTTGGATTAGTTCAGGGCGTGGACTCTATCCAATTCAAAACGGTGCGATCGATCGCCTTCACTTGGCTAATCACAATTCCCATCTCTGCTGGACTGGGTATAGTCACATTTACGCTCTTTAAGTTACTTTTTGCAAACTAAAATTGTTTGCTTCACGTTTTGCTCATCAATAGTTTAATGGGAATACTATTTTACAGGCTGATGAACGCTTAGGGTGAATACGAATGGGGCTAGAATATCCGCAATCCAATCCTTCAGGGGCACAAGATCCACAGCATCCTTACTCCGACGTAGCGCAATTGTCCCAAGACATTGCTCACTTAGAACTGACGAAGGAGAGGTTGCAGCAAGACATAGAAGCGTTGCAGCGCCAGTTTCGATCGCTGCAAGAAGCCGTGCATCAGCCCATTTATCCACACAACGGCAGCGCAACACTACCGGATGCAAAGCCGATTCCCCTAGAGTTTCCAGCGGCTCCCTTACCCGTTCGAGAAAAGCTGGAATCGAGCCTGGTTTCAAGAATACAAGTTGGACTGTGGCTCGTTCTACTCTCAACGATGGCGCTTTCGATTCATAACATCATTGTCAGAATTATTTTAGGAAAACCAAGCAATCTGTTTGGTTTGGTGTCTTTTGGCGGATTTATTCAGCCCAATTTGGGGAATTCCCTGCTGATTCTCTGGGTACGAATGCTAATTGTGCTACCGATGATGGTTGCGATCGCAGGGTCGCTCCACCCTCCGGTTTGGACTGAAGTAAAAGGACTGGTGCTAAACCGCGATTCTCACGGTGCGCCTTTCGCAAATCGACGACCTTTGCTGGCTGTGGTTGGGAGTGGTGGCTTTCTGTTTCTCTCTCAAGTTTTGATTTACGTTGCGATCGGGCAAATCGGACCAAGTGCTGCTGTCACAATTCTGTTTATGTACCCGCTTGTGACGGTTCCGTTAGCATGGTGGCTCTTTGGCGATCAGCCAACTCGTTTACGCGTGGGCGTCATGATATTAATTTTGCTGGGGGTAATTCTGACAGCAATTCCGTCTCTATCAACTAATGCAGTGAATGGAGGAGGCGTGACTGCCGCAATTTTAGCGGGCGTATCGTTTGCGTTCTACCTTGTGTTGATGCAGCTTGGTTTCAAGAAACTGCATCCAGTTTCCGTAAGCTTGATTCAGTTCATCACAATTTTGTTTCTATCTAGTTTAGGTCTCGCTTTCTCCCCTATCAATTTAGGAGTTTCGGTACTGGCAGAAAATCGATTTGGGCTAGCGATCGGGGGCTTTGTTCTTGGTGCGTTAACGTTGGTCGGCTACCTCACCAATAATTTTGGGGTGCGATATATGGGCGCAGCACGAGCATCAATTATTGCATCGAGTGGTCCAGTCGTAACTGCTGTATTAGCCGCGATCGTGCTTCAAAGTCAATTGGCGCAGATTCAAGTGGTCGGCATTTTGCTGGTCACTATCGGCGTCACTGGCTTAAGTTTTGAGCGGATGAAAAAGATGGCGACCGCCAAACCTGCCAAATAAAGTAGAGGCAAAATCAAAGATTGATGAACCGTGCAACAGTTATGAGGCGCGGTTTTTTCGTTGAATATTGCTGTGAAATCTATACAAAATTCTGTCCTTAGCACGCGCCACGATGCGACAGTGCTTGTCGGTGCTGGAGGGGAAATGGGCCGTCGATCAATGTCGCGATCGCAATGGCACGTCGGGAGCGCTTTGAAATAGAAATACTAGGGCTTGAGGTAGGAGCGTTCCGTGCGATGTAGAAACAATATGGATCTGAATAAATTTAGACAGTCAAAGTTAGGTTTGGCGATGCTCAGTCTTTTCTGTTCGTAGGAATTAACGTCATTTAACAAGATACATCAATGCTTTCAGCAGAGCTTTACAGTTAGAAATCAATATTTTTACGTATTAGATGACTCTTTTTATACTTCAAAGCTCGTTCAGACATTAAGCGATACAAAGCGTTCGTGTGGATAAAGTTTGCGTTGTCTTACTATGATCAGAGCAAAGGGGATTTAACCGTAGCAGTATGCAATTTATTGATCAGGCAGAGATTCAAGTACAGGCAGGCGATGGAGGCGATGGATTAGTCGCGTTCCGACGAGAGAAGTATGTGCCTGCGGGTGGTCCATCGGGCGGAAATGGTGGCAAGGGCGGCTCGGTCATTTTCAAAGTAGATGAAAATTTACAAACGCTGTTGGATTTTCGCTACAGCCGCTTGTTTAAAGCAGACAACGGCCAGCGCGGTGGCCCAAATAATCGGACTGGAGCAGGAGGAAGCGATCGCATCATCGAGATTCCCGTGGGCACGATGGTTTACGATGCTGAAACCGGGGCATTAATTGGGGATTTAACCGAAGGAGGACAAACTCTTTGCGTAGCGGCAGGTGGAAAAGGAGGATTAGGCAATCAGCATTTCCTCAGCAACCGCAACCGTGCTCCAGAACATGCCTTACCAGGGCTACCGGGCGAGAGTCGTCTATTGCGGTTGGAACTCAAACTGCTTGCAGAAGTTGGCATTATTGGTTTACCCAACGCGGGTAAATCAACGCTCATTTCTTCGCTGTCGTCTGCTCGTCCGAAAATTGCAGATTATCCCTTTACGACGTTAATTCCAAACTTGGGAGTCGTTCGTAAGCCCACTGGAGATGGAACAGTATTTGCCGACATTCCTGGCTTGATTGAAGGGGCACACATGGGCATTGGCTTAGGACATGATTTCCTGCGCCATGTAGAACGGACTCGCCTGCTATTACATTTAGTAGACGCAACCTCAGAAACCGCGATCGCAGATTATTTAACCATTCAAGAAGAACTGAAAGCGTATGGACGGGGTTTAACCGAACGTCCGCAAATTCTAGCGCTGAATAAGCTGGATGCTATTGATCCCGATAGTGACGAAGTAAATGCGATCGCTGCCGAACTTCAATCGCTTAGTCACGCTCCCATCTTCAAAATTTCAGCCGCAACGCACATGGGGCTAGACGCTTTGATGCATCAGCTTTGGCAAATGCTAGATCAGCTAAAGGAAACTGAGGATAGCGAACTAGAAGTCAGCTATCCGTAATATGTTTCACTAAAATCTGGTTTACGACAGCAGGTTGAACTGGGCAACTTCAGAATCGTCTGAGAGATTCGCCTTCAGCATTAGGAAGCGGTGACGAGCTTGCAGGCGTAGGGCTGGCTGCGCTAGGGCTTGTTTGAGCCGGATCGGGACTCGCTTGAACGGGTTTGCTAGACTGCTCAAAATACTGATATGTCAGCGTCGAAATTCGACGAATCAGATTTTGAGCACGGTCATCGTTGAAAGGACGTTTGACCAACACAGAAATGAGATAGCGTTTGCCAGTAGGCATGTCTACCATGCCTGTGTCTCCCACCATTGAACCGATATCGCCTGTTTTGTGAGCGATCGTTGCTCCGTCTCCCAATCCTCTTGGCAGCAGCGAATCGGTGATGACGTGACGCATGATGTCTAGCATCCGTTCTTGCGATCGCGAGGACATCATCTGTCCGCTATTCACCATACTCATCAGCGTTGTCATATCTTTCGGGCTGCTAGTATTCGTGCCATTCAGATCAGGAAGCGGATTTTGAATCATCGTATTGGTCAAACCCCAGGCTTGGAACCGTTGGTTTAAAACCTCCTTGCCACCGAGACGATCGATAATCATATTCGTCGCCGTATTGTCGCTAACCGTGATCATCTTCGTAACCACTTCTAGCGCTAAAAACTGCGATCCAGGCGGCTGATACTGCAAATCACCCGACTCTGTTGCAATCAGATCCTGGCGCATGGTCAGCATTTCATTCAAGCGAATCTTTCCTGCATCTACATCCTGGAAAAAGGCAACGAGAACGGGAAATTTAATCGTACTAGCTGCTGCAAAAGCGGTTGAGGCATTGACATCTAAAAAGGCGTGCGTGTCGAGATCGACAACCATTACACCTGGAGTGAGTTGGGTTAGAGGCGCGATCGCGGCTTGAATTTGAGCTTTGAGCGGCGCAATTTCTTCTGATAGTTCTAAGGTCGGAAGTGCAGGTTGACTTGGAGCCGTAGCAACTTTTTCTGTTTTTTCAGGTTGCCCTCCTGTCGCAAACTGCCGAGCGGGGTCCCAAACGGACAGAATTGTCCCGGCTAGAACGCCAACCCCGACGCCTAAAATCAGCAGCCGGGTTCCATAGAGAACTGCCAGTCCTGAAGGTGTCCGAGGACGAGATGAAGTAGCCTCCCGGCGAGGCTTCAATGATTCAAGCTTCCCAGCTAAAGGTTTTGTGGAACGAAGCTCAGACGAAGCTTTGAGTCTAGAAGAACGGTTAGGATGCCTTTCGGAAACGGAATTTCCAGGAGGCATCACAACCGATAGGCGACGTTCTTGAGAGTGGGAGACTCCGGTAGGTTTTAGGTTTGATGGTTGGGATGCTACTCTTCGCCGACCCGTTCTTACAAGCGGAGCAAACATCTGAAACGGCAAAGAAAACCATGTCTTTCTACGTTGAAGCGGTTCTAATGGCTGAGAACGGCGCGCTTCTTTTATGGCGTGTGCCTTGCGAGATCGGGTTGGGTGAGCGGCGAGTTGGGTTGCTTTGATTTCGTTGCGGGACGAACGGCGGGATTCCTTGAAGGCTGAATGCGTTGAGCGCAGCGATCGACGATCGCGTGAACTGACAGGTGTGAGTTGTTGAGGAATGCGCTGCTGCAATTGTCGTTGCGAAGCTCCGAAGGATCGGGGCAAGGAAGCTTTAGGGTCAGGTCTATCTTGCCCGTCGTTCTCGAATTCCCACATACAAAATTTCCCTTCTCAATAGAAGACAGTGCTATTTGGTTTTAGGGATTGTACCTTGAGTTTGCAAAAGTGGCGAGAGAGGAAAGAGCAGCAACACGTCGTTAAGGCAACTCAGTTCAGACCATTAAGGACCTTCTGGAAGCTTGAGCCTTGTTGCCGTTCTCAAAATTTGCCCTGCTAACATTGCCGCTCCAAACCCATTATCGATATTGACCACCCCAATTCCCGTTGCACAAGAATTTAGCATGGTGAGGAGCGCTGACAACCCATTAAAACTTGCGCCATATCCTACACTGGTAGGGACAGCAATGACTGGACAATTGGCTAAGCCTGCGACAACACTCGGTAGCGCCCCTTCCATTCCAGCAACGACGATCAGTACATCGGCTTCAGCCAACACATGTACGTTGCTGAGTAATCGATGAATGCCAGCGACGCCGACATCCCACAATCGTTGGACCCGAAAACCACATAGTTCCGCGGTGACGGCAGCTTCTTCGGCAACGGGAAGGTCGGCTGTTCCAGCAGAAAGCAACCCGATCGTACCGGGATGAAGTTCTGTCGAGGGAGCAGGCTTCAGCGCGCAAATCTTCGCTGTGGAGTAATAAATTACATCGGGCACGATCGCTTGAATGCGATCGTACACATCTGCTTCAATGCGAGTCGCCATAACCACAGACGCCTGATCCCGCATTGTCTCCATAATTTGAGCGATTTGTTCTGGAGTTTTTCCAGGTCCCCAAATTACTTCTGGAAAGCCTGTTCGCAAAGCGCGATGGTGATCAATCTTGGCAAACTCACCAACGGGTTCATACGCTAAATGTTTCAGCTTATCGAGAGCATCTTCGGGACTAACGTGACCTTGAGAAACCGATTGTAGAAGAGATTTGAGAATATCGGGTTGAGTCATGAGCGCGTACGATCGCATTAACGAAAACTACTATATTGCGATCGTACGCGCTGATGAAGGATTAAGTGGAGTGAATAGGATGATGGTCTTTCTCAAACAATTGATGACTACTATCCACATCAATTCGATTTAGCTTATCTCTTCATCTTGCCGCTTCTGCAAGTGGGCATAGCGTTACGTTCAGACATGAATCAAGATTAACCTTGATCTAATTTACGGTAAGGTCTGAAGATGGACACAACAGGACTCGAACCTGTGACCCCTACCATGTCAAGGTAGTGCTCTAACCAACTGAGCTATGCGTCCAAACCGTATGTAAACTTAGCATAGACAAGTTATCAATGCAAGTGCTCTGAGACAATTTATACCGTTACAGACTCAATCCATCTCACTTTGGACCAGTCTCTAGAAAGTTACCTCTGCCCATTTACGTAAACAACTTTAAACAAATGTGGAAGTCTTGAGCATCTTCCCTAATAATCTAAGTTAAGGATAATTAATCTTCGTTTCGGGCGACTTAGAGGAACTCTGAAGGAGATTAATCAATGTCATGCAGCGTTATACAAGGAGAACATCTTGAATTCGCGTTCACAGCAGTTGCCCAACCCCGCCCATCGGGAAGACTTCAGCGAGTATGTCGCCCAGCTTCAGCTTCATATGGCATTGCAAACTCGTAACCTCGTTCCTAAGTTGACCAGCACCCCTGATAGCCGCGAGCAATTGTTGCATCAGACGCAAGCCGATATTGAGAAACTGATCTCGCGGCAAAGCTTTTTCTAGGCATTGACCGAATTGATTCTGATACTTCACTATTTTGGAGCCGCAAGGCTCTTTTTTGTGGATTAACCTCACATGAAAAAATTCACACTAGATTAATCAATTCCTCATCCCGAACCAATACACCATCTCACAAGTAGGGATGGCAGGTTTTATTGACTATAGTTACAGCAGTTACAGTTTTCTCGTGAAACGGGCAAAGCTCATTTCTAGATCGAAGATTTGACTTTAGACATTTCACAAAGCTGTGATGCTTTACGAAATGTCTAAATTAACGACACACTATTACTTTGTTGCCTTTAGCATGTGATACACAATTAGTAATTGCGTTATTGCTAGAGGATAGCTTTGAAGTGTCTCACCCGTTGTTCCAGCCACTTTGCCAAGCTCCATATTGCTGCCGTCTGTTGCACATACAGCAGACAAATCTGGCATTTCATGGCACATAAATTTTTCTAACTCTCGCACCTGTTCGCGAGTTGCATGTCCATCGACTTCTAGAATTTCGACGGGTTTGCCCATATCTCGATCGAGGTCGAGGCGAATGGCAGACTTTGTATTTGCTGCATCGGTTGAGACGACTTGGGTTAATTCTGGGTGAGGAATTGTTGGACGCAAGACGAGCCGAGCGTCCAAATGTCCATTTGTCTCGTTTGAAGCTTTGGGAGGACAGAAGCTGACAATGATATCTGCCCACGATCGCTGAGGGCGAATAAACTGCTCAGAATCCGGCTCTCGCTTTGCCAGTTCTGCCAATACCTGCTCTTTGGTGTACCCCCGCTTCTGAGTATCTCGCTTCACCTTCCATTCTGCTCGTAGGGATTCAGGAGGGGATAAATACACCTTCACGTCATAACAATCTTGCACCGCACGAGTTGAGTAGCCAAGTAAGCCTTCAATAATGATAAATTTGTTGGGTTTTACATAAAGTGGGGCTTCAAACATGCCTGTTTGATGGCTATAGACGGGCTTGAGAATAGGCTGTCCCGATTGCAGCAAGGCTAGGTGCTGCTCCATGATATCGAGATGATTGCAATCAGGATGAAGGGCTGTAATTCCTAACTCTGCCCGTTGCACGCGATCGTACTTGTGATAATCGTCAGTACAAATGATGGTGACATTCTCTTCCCCCAACACCTGTGCAATGCCTTTAGTGAGAGTCGTTTTTCCCGCAGCGCTATCACCAACGATGCCAAGAACAATGGGGCGATTCGACATGATTCCTCCAATCATTAGGCTGACGATACACTTCTTTAACTAAGCTGTTTCAACTGCAATTATTCCGCCTAAGTCTCATGATCTCATTTCTAGGTCAATTCCAACGTAAGAGTGATGAGCATTCCAGCAACTCTGACTGTGAAATTTGGACTGTAAAATTTCATCTGGTGTTTGGCGAGAGTTCTAATTTTATGTCCTGGGTCATGCGTCTCAGCAGATGATTGCACCAATCAGCACAGAAATTATCAAAATAGAATCACTGGGATGCGATCGCAACAAGAGCTTGAACTACATATTCGTCAAAATGAGGGCTGAGTCTGAGCAGAACCATTAAGTATTATTACCCCCACATGGTATGATTGCTCCTGGCTTAACATTGTCTCGCTAAGCTTGGACCCTTCAAGGGTTCAATCATTATCATGGCAGTGTAGACCTAACTTCGGAGCCGCACCTGGTTATGGAGCAAACCCTTGAATCTGGTACAAACGGACCAGAGCCTAGCAACTCAATGGATGACTTCTATAAACTCCAGCAAGAGTTATTAGTGGTCACGATCATCCTAACGGGTTTAATCGTTTTTCCCGTCTGGTTTTTCTATTCCCTTAACATCGCTCTGAATTATTTATTAGGAGCGTGCGCTGGTGTGGTTTACTTGAAGTTATTAGCGCGAAACGTAGAGCGCCTCGGTGCGCAGAAAAGCCAAGTCGGTAAGTCACATCTAGCTGTTTTCATTGGAGTGATGATCGTCGCTACGCAGTGGAAAGAGTTGCATGTCTTACCCGTTTTTTTGGGGTTTCTGACTTACAAAGGAACGCTTCTCGTTTACACCCTCCGAACCCTGCTGACTCCTAGTCAAAATTAGGACTTGGGTTCTGCAAAACCCTATCAATCCTTGAATCTGGGACTGCCTGAACTAGAAATGCTAAATTTCCTCGACGTTCCCAACTCCTTAACGCTTGCCAGCTTAGAGGTCGGTCATCATCTCTACTGGCAGCTTGGCAATCTAAAGATTCATGGGCAGGTTTTTATCGTCTCGTGGATTGTAATTGGTATTCTGGTAACAGCGTCACTGCTGGCAACCCGGAATGCTCAACGCGTTCCAAAAGGCATTCAAAACTTGATGGAGTATGCGCTGGAGTTCGTGCGTGATCTGGCGAAAAACCAGCTTGGGGAGAAAGAGTACCGTCCCTGGGTTCCGTTTATTGGAACGCTGTTTCTGTTCATCTTTGTCTCAAACTGGTCGGGTGCGCTTGTACCTTGGAAGCTGATCAAGCTGCCCGAAGGTGAACTGGCCGCCCCCACGAATGACATCAATACGACAGTCGCGCTGGCGCTGTTGGTATCGTTGGCATATTTTTACGCTGGCTTCAGCAGAAAAGGATTGGGCTACTTTGCGAAGTATATCCAACCGACCCCAATTCTCCTTCCCATCGCAATCTTGGAAGACTTTACCAAACCTCTGTCCCTCAGCTTCCGTCTATTTGGCAACATTTTGGCGGATGAATTGGTGGTGGCGGTGTTGGTGCTTCTTGTGCCGTTGTTTGTCCCGTTGCCGGTGATGCTGTTGGGTTTATTCACGAGTGCAATTCAGGCATTAGTGTTTGCCACTTTGGCAGCTGCGTATATTCATGAAGCGATCGAGGGTCATGGGGATGAGCATGATGCTCATTCACCCTAATGCTTACGATCGCATGTTCTAAAGTCTGGACTCTTCTGGTTTACAGAGTTATAGAATCCAGCAATCAAGTTTGTTCGTCTCGTTTTCAACCAAAGGAAAGACACTATGAATCCCACTGTTGCTGCTGCTTCTGTTTTGGCTGCTGCGTTAGCTATTGGTTTGGCTGCGATCGGTCCTGGTATCGGTCAAGGTAATGCATCTGGCAGCGCCGTCGAAGGTATTGCTCGTCAACCCGAAGCAGAAGGCAAGATTCGGGGTACGCTGCTGCTAACCCTCGCGTTTATGGAATCGCTGACAATCTACGGATTGGTAATCGCGTTGGTCTTGTTGTTCGCAAACCCATTTGCGTAGGAAGTGAGAGGAGGGATGAGGGATGAAGGATGAGGGATGAAGTGAGTATTCTTGAATGCTGCTTCTAAGTTCTAAAGCCTCCAATCCCTTTGTTTATCTTCTTTCATCCCTCATCCCTCATCCCTCATCCCTCATCCCTTCTTTTTACCCTTCCCCCTCGACCTAGAACAATGTTTGATTTTGATGCGACCCTGCCGCTTATGGCAGTGCAGTTTCTTCTTTTGGCGGCACTCATGAATGTGGTGTTTTTTAAGCCAATGACCAAGGTGATCGACGATCGCAACGATTACATCCGCAGCAATGAGGCGGATGCAAAAGAGCGATTGGCAAAGGCAGAGAGGTTGGCGAAGCAGTATGAGACTGAGTTAGCCGATACTCGTAAGGCATACCAAGCCACGATCGCGGCGGCACAAGCAGATGCCCAAAAGATTGTCGATCAGAAAATTGCCGACGCTCAACAAGAGGCACAAGCTCAGCGAGAGCAGGCTCAGAAGGAGCTAGACCAACAAAAGCAAGTGGCGATGCAATCTCTGGAGCAGCAGGTTGAAGCCCTGAGTCGTGAAATTCTAGATAAGCTTTTAGTCGGAATTTAGCGAACTGCTAGTTGATCGAGGCTCCCGGAAAAGAAAAACCAAGTTTGGGATTATCAACAGCGCAGTTTTGGAGAGACATGGATATTTTTGTGCAACTCGCCACCGGAGCGAGTTTCCTAGCAGAAGCGGCGGAAGCAGAAGGCGGCGGTTTCGGTCTAAATTTTAATATTCTCGAAACGAACCTGATTAACCTCAGCATTGCGATCGCGCTTGTCGTCTATTTTGGACGGAATCTTTTGGGTAAGATCCTCGGCGATCGGCGCGCCGCGATCGAGACGGCACTTCAAGAAGCAGAAGCCCGAAAGAAAAAGGCATCGGCAGGACTCGCTGAGCAGCAGCAAAAGCTGGCTCAAGCTCAACAAGAAGCGGCGAAGATCCGCGCCTCGGCTCAAACAGCGGCTGAGAAATCGCGAGCTGAAATTCTCGCTAAAGGAGAGCAGGATGTGCAGCGAATGCGCGAATCAGCCGCTCAAGATCTCAACTCTGAGCAAGAGCGTGTGATTAACGAGCTGCGTCAGCGCATTGCGGCCCTGGCGTTGCAGAAAGCGGAAGGCGATTTGCCGAGCCGGTTAGGTGATGGTGTGCAGCAGAGACTGGTCGATCGCAGCATTGCGCTATTGGGAGGGGGTTCATAAATGTCAGGTATTTTAACGTCAGAAGTTTTAGAACCATATGCTCAGGCGTTGATGTCGTTAGGTCAATCGGGAAATTTAGTCGATCGCTTTAACGACGATGTGAATTCGATTCTTTCTACCCTTAACGAATCTAGCGATCTGCGACAATTTATCGTGAGTCCATTGACAAAGGCCGACACCAAAAAATCGGTGTTGCAACAGGTGTTTGGCGAATCGGTACATCCGCTCACCAAAAACTTTTTGATGCTACTTGTCGATCGGCGTCGGATTATGTTTCTAGACGGAATTTGCAAGCAGTACCAAGTTCTGTTTCGTAAGCTCAAGCAAACGGTGTTGGCAGAAGTCATTTCAACGGTGGAGTTGAATGACGGTCAAAAAGACGCTGTTCGCGATCGAGTAAGAGCGATGACGGGGGCACATCAAGTCGAACTTCAAACGAGACTTGATCCTGAATTAATCGGCGGCGTCATCATTAAAGTTGGTTCTCAAGTCATTGATGCCAGTATGCGCGGTCAGCTTCGTAGAATTGGACTCAGCCTAACAAAATCCGCTTAGCGTTTTCCATCCTCCCTATCACCCTTCTCCCTATTTAATTGAGGTTCCGAAATGGTAGCAATCAGACCAGACGAAATTAGTAATATTATTCGTCAGCAAATCGAGCAGTACGACGAAGGTGTCAAAGTTGCCAACGTGGGTACGGTCCTGCAAGTCGGTGATGGCATCGCTCGCATCTATGGCTTGGACAAGTGCATGGCTGGCGAACTGGTGGAGTTTGAAGATGGCTCTGTCGGGATGGCACTCAACCTAGAAGAAGATAACGTTGGTGCGGTGTTGATGAGCAACGGACGCACGATTCAGGAAGGAAGCTCGGTCACAGCCACGGGGCGGATCGCGCAAATTCCGGTGGGAGATGCGATGATTGGCCGCGTAGTCGACTCGTTAGCTCGTCCCCTTGATGGCAAAGGTGACATCCAAACGACTGAAACCCGCCTAATCGAATCGATGGCTCCGGGAATCATTGCTCGAAAATCGGTGTGCGAGCCTCTACAAACGGGCATCACGGCGATCGATTCGATGATTCCGATCGGTCGCGGACAGCGCGAGCTGATTATTGGAGACCGTCAAACGGGCAAAACCTCGGTTGCGGTTGACACGATTTTGAACCAGCAGGGCGAAGACGTGATCTGCGTTTACGTCGCGATCGGACAGAAAGCGTCTACCGTCGCAAACGTGGTACAAGTGCTGCAAGATCGCGGTGCAATGGAATACACGATCGTCGTTGCGGCAAATGCCAACGATCCAGCAACGCTGCAATACTTCGCGCCGTATGCAGGTGCAACCTTAGCCGAGTACTTCATGTACAAAGGCAAGCACACCTTGGTGATTTACGATGACTTGTCCAAGCAAGCCCAAGCGTATCGTCAGATGTCCTTGCTGCTGCGTCGTCCGCCGGGTCGGGAAGCGTATCCCGGAGATGTGTTCTACGTGCACTCGCGTTTGCTAGAGCGGGCGGCGAAGCTGAGCGATGACTTGGGCAGCGGTAGCATGACCGCACTGCCGATCATTGAAACCCAAGCGGGTGACGTATCCGCATACATCCCAACCAACGTGATTTCGATTACCGACGGTCAAATTTTCTTGTCGTCTGACTTGTTTAACGCGGGTCTTCGCCCGGCTGTGAACGCGGGTATTTCAGTGTCGCGTGTGGGTTCTGCGGCTCAGACCAAGGCGATGAAAAAAGTGGCGGGTAAAGTGAAGCTTGAACTGGCTCAGTTTGCGGAACTAGAAGCGTTTGCTCAGTTTGCGTCTGACTTGGATAAAGCGACTCAGAATCAGTTAGCTCGCGGTCAGCGCTTGCGCGAAATTCTGAAGCAGTCGCAGTATTCGCCGCTGTCGGTTGCTGAACAAGTTGCGGTAATCTACTCTGGCATCAACGGCTACTTGGATGATATTGCGGTTGAGAAGGTCACAGGCTACGTGAAGAGCTTGCGTGAATATCTGAAGACGGGCAAGCCTCGCTATGTCGAGATTGTTCAAAACGATAAGCAACTGACTGAAGAAGCTGAAACCCTTCTTAAAGAAGCCATTACTGAGGCTAAACAGACCTATTTGGCAGCAGCGTAATGTGTGCAGGCGGGAGATGAAGTTTTGTCCTTTTCATCTCCCGCTTACGAAGCGTTGCCGAAGCGTCCCCCCATCCGAGCAGATCAACTATGGCAAACCTAAAATTAATTCGCGATCGCATCCAGTCGGTTAAAAATACTAAGAAAATTACGGAAGCTATGCGGCTTGTGGCAGCGGCAAAGGTGCGCCGCGCTCAGGAGCAGGTGATTCAAACCCGTCCGTTTGCAGATCGCTTGGCGCAAGTGCTGTACGGCTTGCAGTCTCGGTTGCGCTTTGAAGATGCGAACCTCCCATTGCTAAGAAAGCGCGATGTGAAAACCGTGGGATTGCTCGTGGTTTCTGGAGATCGCGGCTTGTGCGGTGGCTACAATGCCAACGTGATTCGTCGAGCGGAAACTCGTGCGAAAGAACTGAAAGCCGAAGGCATCGATTACCAAATGGTGATTGTCGGTCGTAAGGCAGCCCAATATTTCCAGAGACGGGATTACCCGATCGCTGCTAGTTTTGCTGGAATTGAACAAATTCCGACGGCGGCTGAAGCTGCCAACATTGGCGATCGAGTCTTGTCTATGTTTTTGTCGGAAAGTGTCGATCGCGTTGAGTTAATCTACACAAAATTTGTGTCACTCATTAGCTCTCGTCCGGTAGTTCAAACTCTTCTGCCGCTCGATGCTCAAGGGTTAGAAGTGTCGGATGATGAAATTTTCCGGTTAACGAGCCGCGGCGGACAGTTCCAAGTGGAACGTGAGAAGGTGACATCTCCGACTCAAAGCTTCCCGCAGGACATGATTTTTGAACAAGATCCGGTACAGATTCTTGATGCGCTGTTGCCGTTGTATCTCAACAACCAATTGCTTCGAGCGCTGCAAGAATCGGCGGCGAGCGAGTTGGCAGCGCGGATGACGGCAATGAATAACGCGAGTGAGAACGCAAGTAATTTGATTGGGTCGCTGACGTTGAGCTATAACAAGGCACGCCAGGCGGCAATTACTCAGGAACTGCTTGAGGTGGTCGCGGGTGCAGATGCACTAACGTAGTTCTGATCTCAGTAAATTTGAACAGCGTCTAGACTAAAATCTAGGCGCTGTTTTGTTAAAGCAAATCTGAGATTATAGGCTTGTAAGTAGCAGTATCTCGCTAGAACCTTCCTTTCTATGAGCTTTCTCTTGATGGGAAGACTAGTTGAAGATCTTTTAGCGGAACTGAGAGGTTGTTTGAAAAGTCGGTGAGGGCGTAAAAAAGCTCACTCGGGGTAAGCTG
>NZ_JCACKG010000075.1:0-18641 GCF_059505265.1 Myxacorys chilensis
AGCAATGGGCTACGCCCTAGAACGTTTTAAGTTTAATTCCGCCTAGCTACTTACTGGTACTTCAGTCGGGTATGTCCAATTTGTTTATCAAGGTAAAAGCGAACGGCTGAAATGTTTTTAGTCACGCATTTGCCCTCACCCCCAACTCCTCTCCTGTGGGAGAAGGGAGCTAGAGCTTTTTATCTTGTTCCCTCTCCTGCGGGAGAGGGCTAGGGTGAGGGCGAATTTAGCGGTTCCCACCTAGATTCAGCAACGCAGAGGTTCAACAGTCTTTATTGAATATTCAACCTACCTCAGCCCACCTCAAACATTCGTCGGTGATGCTCAGACATTCAACGATGAACCTCAGACATTCACGCTTGATAGCCAAACATTCGCCAGCCCACCTCAAACATTCACGCTCGAATGTTTCAGCTACCTCAGCCCACCTCAGACCTTCATCGGTGATGCTCAAACATTCGACGATGAACCTCAGACATTCACGCTTGAATGTTTCAGTTACCTCAGCCCACCTCAGACATTCAACGATGAACCTCGGACATTCACGCTCGAATGTTCAACCTACGCCAGCCCACCTCAAACATTCAACGCTGAACCTTAAGCTTTCCTTGTCGATGATCAGACGATCGCTCGTTTACCTCAAACGATCGCCCGTTCAATCCAAGTCGTGAATGACGAATATCAAACCGTGGCTGTGGAAGGGTAAACCGCGATCGCTGTATCTTGCCACGCCGTCCTTCTCTCTTCTCACAGCCAGCTCAACGCAGTTCTAGAGCTTAATCCAAGCGGCGGTGAGTTTCGTGAATCCAAAGACAAGCAGAAACAGACAGAACTGAACGAGGACAATGCTAGGGCCAGACGGAAAATTGAGCGACCCAGAGACAATCATGCCAATCACACTGCTAAAAGCTCCGATCGCAACCGACCCGATCAGATAAGGCTTAAATTGATGGCTCAGGAGTTTTGCCGTTGAAGCTGGAATCACTAAAAAGGCGTTTACCAGCAGAATTCCAACCGCTTTAATCGCAACCGCAACGGTGAGAGACAGCAAGACCACGAATAGATAGCGGTGAAACTGCACCGAAACGCCCTGCACTTTGGCAACCGCTTGATTCAAGGTCAAGAGAATCTGCTGTCGCAAAGTGGCGAGAAGAATCGAGACACTCACAACTAGCAGTAAAAACGTCAGTCCAATGTCGGTTAAGTTGACCGCAAGAATGTCTCCAAACAGAACACCCATGAGGTTGCCGCGATAGCCTTTAATAAAGCTTGTGAGAATCACCCCGATCGCCAGCGCTCCCGACAAGACAATATTGAGAATGCTATCGCTCCATAGATCGGTCTGGTCGATGAGATAGAGAACAGCGACGCCAAACAATAATGTGAACGGCAATAACGTCCAAGTCGGCTCAACCTGAAGCAAAACGCCCATTGCAATTCCAACTAAAGCAGCGTGCCCAACGGCATGACTAAAGAACGACAACTGCCGCAGCGCCACGAAACTGCCTAAAAAACCGCAAAGCAATCCCATGAGAACGCCTGCCGCGATCGCACGCTGCATAAACGGATAGTGCAGAAGAGTTAGAAAATCTTGCATCTCGCAGAGCGACTCAGTGATGATGGTGATATCGACTAAAAGCAGGGCCGTAGGTTTGCAGAAGATTTTGAGGAGACAGTGCCGCTTCAGGCTGACCCGAGCAAACCAGCGATCGATTCAAACACAATACCTGATCGCAATGCCGCCCGACCATCTCTAGATCATGAGACACCTGAAGCACCGTCCAGCTTTCCTCGCGGCGGAGTTCATCGAGCAAGGTATAAAAATCGGCTTCTCCCTGCACATCGACTTCGGCAAAGGCTTCATCTAAAATCAGCAACCTCCGTGGCACAACCAGACAGTAGGCCAGCAGAACCCGCTTCAGTTCACCCCCGCTCAACGTTCCGATCGCTTGATGGCGCAAGTGAGCCGCATTCACCCGTTGGAGCGCCTGCGTAATGGCCGCATTCCGACTCATGCCCCGCTCAGTTTTGACCCAGCCCAACTGAACTAACTCCGTCACAGAAATCGGAAAACTGCGATCGAAGATAAAGTTTTGCGGCATGTAGCCAATGTCATGGCGCAGCGTTCCCAACTTGCGAATCGGACGCCCAAAAATTTGCACAGAGCCAGTCGTGCGAGGAATCAGATCCAAAATGGCCTGCACCAACGTGCTTTTACCAGAACCATTTGGGCCTACGATCGCGCTGGAGGTTCCGGGCATCAGTTCAAAGGAGACATTTTCGACAGCCGCGTACCGTCCTCGATGCACGGTCAACCCGTCAATTTTGATAACGGGGATAGAGGTGTCAAATTGGGGGGAAATATCCGGGGTCATTGCTGAATGAGTGATCACTGAAAGGCAGCTTTTAGAGTTTGTAAGTTTGCGTTCATCGCTGTGAAATAATACTGCGGATCGGTTTGTCCGGCTTCAAGAGAATCGAGGGGACGCAGCGTTAGATTCAAGTCTTGAGAGAGACTGCTTAACAGCTTGTTGTCAACGCCCGGTTCACTCAGCAATGCTTTCGCCTTGAACTGCTTCACCGAATTAACGGTACGTTTTACATCTTCTGGAGAAAGCTGATCTTCAGGAATCTCGACAACAGCAACTTGCTTGAGGTCATAGCGCTTAGCAAGATACGGAAAGGCATCGTGAAACGTGATGAAGGTGCGTTCTTGGTAAGCGTTCAATTCTTTCTTGTAGTTCTGATTCAGCGTATCAAGCTGCTGAAGATAAGCCGTAGCATTCGCTTGGTAGATTGCTTTATTCGCCGGATCAGCCGCGACTAACCCATCTCGAATGTTCTCGACTTGCTTTTTCGCCAAAACGGGATCAAGCCAAACATGCGGATTTCCCGCTTCGTGTTCGTGGTTCTCCTCGCCTGCCGAATGAACAACTTGGGATTCAGTGATTGCATTGATGCCACTCGACGCATCAATCACTTTCAGATTCAGATTCTCAGCGCTTTTAATGGTGCCATCTAAAAATTCCTCAATGCCCAACCCATTCTTGACAATCAAGTCCGTTTGAGCCAACGCTCTCACATCATCAGGCGTCGATTGATATTCGTGAACTTCCGTCCCCGGTTTAACCAAAATATCGACCTGTGCCGCATCGCCTGCTACCGCTTTAGTGAAGAGATACACGGGCAAGAACGTAGCCGTTACTCGCAGCTTTTGGGTTTGTTGAGCGGGGCGAGCAGACTGAGGCGCAGTTCCGGTGGCTTGAGGAGGAGCAGGAGGGCTACAACCGACAACTGTGCCCATCAGCAACGCCGCAACTAGCACCTTGTGCAACTCCAAAGGAATCGCCATTCGATGAAAGCGCTCCTCTAGCCTCCCTGCAATCTTTTCTAAATTAGGCTCCGTCACGCTCTGGCGGGAACCATGAAGCCACCTGCGGATGATTCTTTCCATAACGCTGAACCAAATGAAATGAGAATGATTCTAATTCTACAGTGAGAATGAGTTTTATTCTATCTAATTTGCCTATAGCGATCGCCTCTCTTCTAGGAGAAGATTCAATCTCTAAGTCCGCCTTTTATCGAAGGCGATCTAGCGCAATTAAAATCTGATCATTGTTCGATTGGATACAATCATTTACTGTATTTTTTGATAAAAATAAAAAGCCACCCAGTTTCAGGTGGCTTCAGAATCAACCTATTGTCGTTTTACATTGGAGAAAACCTTGCTGCTCGTTCCCACACTTGCAGGGGTTCCATTATGATTAATCCCTCTTGGTTAAACATTGTAACAACAAACACCATTTTTTTGTTATGAAAATTCATCTTTTTTGATATATGTCTTTCTAATGACAGAAGCGAAATCTGACAAGATTGGCTAATTTTTATTATCGTAATCGGTAGAAAATTCTCCTGGTTTGCCCCAAATAATCCGTTCCTGCTTGTAAATTACGGTTCCTGGCTTTGCGCCTTTTGGTTTGTAAACGTTTTTAGGTTCGGTATAGGTGACTGGGACTTGGTCACTTTGACGGGCACGGCTGTGATAGGCGGCGGCGTTAGCAGCAAACTGAAGATCTTTTTCGTCTGCGATCGCGCCTGGTTCTAGTCTCAGTAAGACGTGACTTCCTGGAATCTCTTGCGTGTGAAACCATAGGTCATACTCGTTAGCAGTACGAAAGGTCAACAAATCATTTTGGCGGTTGTTTCGTCCAACGAGTAGCTCAAATCCGTTTGGCGAGGTGAATTTATAGGGCTGACTGGCTTCATCGTCTTTGGTTGCAGGCTTTTGATACTCCGAGCCTTCAAGGTAGCGTTGTTGCACTAATTCATCGCGGATTTCTTCGAGCGCGTCCAGATCTTCTGGAGTTTGGTAATTATCGAATTGAGTGAGTGCCGCTTCAACTTGTTCAAGATAATTAATTTCGCTTTGCACCTCTGCTAGCAGAGGCTCGATCGCCGCGCGGGTACGCTTCAGCTTTTGATGTTTTTTATAAAGAGATTGAGCGTTGAGAACCGCATTTTTTTCGGGGTCAAGTGGAATCGTCACAGGCTGACCTGTTGCAAAATCGGCAAGCGCGATCGCGTTCATCCCTGGTTCCCACGCTTGTAGGTTTGCCATCAATAAATCGGCTTGTTCTCGCGAACGATCGGCTTGATCCGACTGATCTAACCGACCGCTGAAGGTATCTGCTTTCTGGTAAAGCTTGCTCAAAACGCTGCTTAGTTTTTGAGCAATTTGATGGTGTAACTGTTTAAAGTCTTGTTCATTAAGCTGATCACGGTAATAAACCTGAATCACCTCCTGCACACTGCTGGCCGGTTTTGTCATGCTCCAACCCATGACCGTGTAACCCGAATCTGTCCATCCGGGTTGAAATTGCCCATTCTCCAATGTTGTTAGCCAAGTTTGCCAACGCTCAAACAGCCGTTGCCAGTCGGCTTCTGAAAGATTTTCGCTAGATTGATTTGGATTAAGCCCTGCGGCTTGCGCCATCGATCGCACCAATGCAGAACTTAATCCTCGATAGTTTTTAATCAGATTGAGTCGAAGTTCTCCAGGAACAAGACTAATTCTCTCTCTCCAACGGTCTTGAGATTCCTCTAACGTTGGTGTTGCATCCGTTAGCGAAGGCGGCAATTCGTAAGGCTGACCCGTTTGAATTGGGCGAACGCTGGATTGATTAGAACTCACTTGGTGAGCCGCCGTCACAATTTGGTTCTCTTTGTTGGCCAAGATTGCATTGCTATATCTGCCCATGACTTCTACATAGAGATGCCACAGCACCGGATCCCCCGGACGACGGGCAAATTGCAGATCCAACGCCCGTTCCCAAGGAGCGACAGGCTCAATGGCAACAAGGGCTAGATTGCCAACTTGATGTCGGACTTGCTGGCTAAACGTGAAGGTATCAGGACTACGAGGCGGCGGATCACCCATGTGCAGCCGTGCCGCTTGAGGATGCCAAGAAATCGTCAGCCAACCGCGCTTTTGAATCGTGCGGAGGGCAAGGCAAAGAGTAAAGCGATCGCGCTGATACACCTGTTCGAGCCGTGCTGGCAGCCAAGCTGTTCGGAGTTCCCGACAGACTGCATTTAAAGTGGTGAAATCTACTGGCTGCAAAGCGATTTGCTCCCTGTTCTCAATGTCTTATCTTCAGCGGTTGGACGGTGCGAGACCTAATTTTTCAGATAGGATGAAAAACAATTCCTCTCGCCAGTCCTGCTTAAACGAGCAGGGAACGTATGACGGATATCAAACTCATTAACATCGGGTTCGGAAATATCATTTCTGCAAACCGAGTGATTGCGATTGTTAGTCCCGAATCAGCCCCCATCAAGCGTATCATCACCGATGCGCGAGAAGGAGAAAAGCTAATCGACGCTACCTACGGACGCCGAACCCGTGCCGTAATTGTGATGGATTCTGGTCATATCGTATTATCCGCTATCCAACCAGAGACCGTTGCTAACCGCTTCCTTTTCACCAAAGATGGAACTGGAGACGAATAATTCAAATTCTTCTCATCCCTCATCCCTGCTTTAAGAAGCGTTGCCGTAAGGCGTCCCTCATCCCTGCTTTAAGAAGCGTTGCTTCAGGCATCCCTCCTACAAGCTATACTCACATAATCAGCATCGGAACACTAGCGCAAACCATCGAATAGACACATGAGCAAGGGTAGACTGATTGTTTTGACAGGACCTAGCGGAGTTGGGAAGGGAACCTTGCTAAACTCATTGCTTCATCGCCATCCAGAGCTTTCTCTCTCAACCTCAATGACCACTCGTAAGCCTCGCCCTACGGAGATTGATGGTAAAAACTATTACTTTGTCAGTCGTCCAGAGTTCGAGCGTAAAGTAGCGCAAGGTGAACTTTTAGAGTGGGCAGAGTTTGCTGAAAATTTGTACGGGACGCCTCGTAAACCTGTTGAGGCGATGATTCAAAGCGGAAAATGGGTGATTCTGGAAATTGAGTTAGAAGGTGCGCGTCAGATTCGCAAATCGTTTCCAAGTGCGCTCCGCATCTTCATCGCACCGCCCTCAATGGATGAGCTAGAAAGTCGAATTCGGGGACGCGCACAAGATTCTGAAGATGCGATCGCCCGTCGTCTACTGCGCGCACGATCAGAAGTGAACGCGGCGAAAGAATTTGATATTCAAATTGTCAACGATGACTTTGAGAAAGCCCTGAGCCAGATTGAAAAGGCGTTGTTTGAAGCAGTTCCAGCAATGTGTTGATCTGAATCTGCTCATCAACCGTGTTGCTTGATAGTGCGTTACTGGGGCTAAATCCCTAGCCTGCATTTTAAGCTAATAGCCATCGAGGTGAAGACTTGTTCTTCACCTCGATGGCTATTGGACTCAATTTAAAGCGGTTAAGGAAGATTCTCTACAGCCCAGAGAAGAGACTCTTCAATAGCGCAATGTTATTGAGGACGAAAAAGGCAAGCACTGCACCACCAATTCCGCCAATTAAAAACCCCGAGCCATAATCGTTCCAGCCATCAGCACTTCTAAACGAGTCAGGAGGATTTGGAGTTGTGAGTGTCGAAGTTGGCTGAGGTGGATTGCTGTAAGCGTATGCAGAAATCGCGATCGTTGAGATGATGATCAAACCGATCGTTGAGATTAGACCTGCAACGTTAGCGATATCTGTATCGCGCAGCGGCCCTAGCTTGGTGAATGGCCCAATTAACCAGTAGCCATGTGCCATTCCAACTTCGAGACCTCGGCGTGAGGGAGAAAGCCCTCTCCGATAAGCAGGCAGCGCATTAATGTAACTTTTTACCAAAGGCGACGAATTGATCGGCGTAGCGAGATTGCCGTTAGTCACGTCGAAGGCAGGAAAGACAACCTCGTTATTACGAGGATCGCCTGGGCGCTGGGTATCTTCAGGATGCTTAAGGATTTGCATAAGGAATATTGCCCTTTGTTGTGTCGGATATGCTGAAGCAATTTTAAGAGTCGCCTCTTAATGCAACATCATTCTACAGACACAAGATTTTGCTTTCTCGCAAGTTTTTCTTTTGTAAACTTTTTTGCTCAATTCGTAAACTCTTCTGCCGAAGAGGTTGCCGAAAAGTCATACTGATTACAGTCTTTGAAGACTTAATTGCATACTATTTAACAAGTTCAAAAAAGTTTTATAAACATTTAAGATTTCTCACATTTGCGGGTTGGTTTCAAAAATAGCTCGTATCGTGTGGGAAGACAAATCTAGATTACTTTTATCCTTTCAGCTAGGACTGCTTATGTCTTGTAGCCTCACTTCTAGCTACGTGCGATCGCTCCTCTTAACCCTGATTGTCAGCTTTTTGGCTCCGGTATTACTGCTTGGCAGCGCGATCGCGTTCATTCTGATGCTAGGCTTCTGTCCATTATTCAGCGGCATCAGTCAAATGCTTTCTGCCCTTCTTCTCTCCTTCCTCGCCACGTTTGGAACAGGCAACGCCTGGGAAGGCATTGTAGTTATCGGTTGTGCCTGCGCGGTAGTGGGTGGACTGTTCGACACCTACACGTTCTACCGAACCGATAGTTTGAGAAGACTCTAAACCTTAGAAACCATAAGGTCGAAAAGGCAAAAAATCTCAAACAATAAATCTCAGAAAATTGCAAGGTTAAGAAAGTTGTAGTCGTAACATTGCGTTACGAACAATTAGTCAATTTAAGCGGAAACAACACGATCTTTCAAAAAGTCCCTATTCTAGAAAACGTGCCAATTTTAGGTTGCGGCTATGGATGAGTTTTCTAGAAAGGTGTTCTGTTTCTGGCAGTTCTTCGGAGCTTCACGCTGCGATTCACACTTGCATCGTGTGCGCCATCACGTCAGTCGTAGAGCGATTTGCCTTGCGAAGCTCCGAGCGGTTCCTTCGGAGTTGCGCCCTGCGCTAATCGTCAGCGTCTTAATTTTAGTTCTGAGTTGGGGCAGCTTTTCCGCTCCTGCATTGGCTCAACGGCAGCCCTCAACGCCCATCAAGCCGACCCAGCCTACAAAGCCAATTCAGCCTGCAAAGTCTATTCAGCCGTACCTCGATCGCGTTGTAAAAGAGGTCACAGAATTCAAACTGGACAACGGCATGAACTTTATCGTGCTAGAACGACACCAAGCTCCAGTGGTGTCGTTTTTAACCTATGCAGATGTAGGCGGCGCTGATGAACCAGAGGGTCAAACGGGCGTAGCGCACTATCTAGAACATCTTGCCTTCAAAGGAACGACCCGAATCGGAACCGCAAACTATCGAGCCGAAGCGCCGTTGCTCGATCGGCTCGATCAACTTTCCCAGCAAATTCGGACTGCAAGCAATAAAGCAGACGTTAGTAGACTTCAGAAGGAATTTGAGCGAGTTGAAACAGAAGCGCTCAAACTTAGTAAACAGAATGATTTTGGGCGGATTGTAGAACAGGCAGGCGGTGTCGGACTCAATGCCAATACCTCGACCGATGCAACTCGTTATTTCTACAGTTTTCCGTCTAACAAGCTGGAGCTATGGATGTCGCTAGAATCAGAGCGATTTCTAGATCCGGTGTTTCGAGAGTTTTATAAAGAGAAATCGGTAATTCTGGAAGAACGTCGCCTCAGAACCGAGAATTCTCCGATCGGACAGATGATTGAAGCCTTTGTAGGAAAGGCGTTTGAAGTCCATCCATATCAACGTCCGGTCATTGGTTCAACAAAAGATATTAGGGGGCTGACCCGACAAGACGTTCGGAAGTTCTTTGATCAGTATTATGCGCCGAATCAATTGACGATGGCGATCGTAGGTGATGTGAATGCAGACGATGTGGAGCGCTTGGCTCAAACCTACTTTGGGCGCTTTAAAGCGAAACCTGCTCCGCCTAAAGTGATGGCGGTAGAGCCAACTCAAACTCAAACGAAAGAAATAAATCTAACGTTAGAGTCGCAACCTTGGTATCTCGAAGGTTATCACCGCCCTGCGTTGAATCATCCCGATAACGCGATCTATGAGGCGATCGCGAGCATTCTCAGTGACGGACGCACCTCGCGGCTGTACCGGTCGCTTGTAGAAGACAAGAAGATTTCCTTAGCGGCACAAGGAATTAACGGCTTTCCAGGAAACAAGTTTCCTAATTTAATGCTGTTCTATGCGCTAACGGCTCCGGGACGATCGCTCGATGATCTAGCTCAAGCGTTGAGAACAGAAATCGAGCGGATGAAAACAGAGCCAGTCTCGACCCTAGAACTCGATCGCGTTAAAACTCAGGCACGCGCGGGACTGTTGCGATCGCTCGATTCCAATGAAGGAATGGCGCAATTGCTGGTTGAATATGACGTGAAAACTGGGGATTGGCGGAATTTGTTTAAGCAATTGGATGCGATCGCGGCTATTACACCCGCAGATATTCAACGGGTCGCTAAGGCAACGTTTACGCCAGAAAATCGCACAATTGGCCGAATTCTACCAAAGTCGTAATGCCTGTGATCGGTTGATATAAACGCCTCGGCAATTTAATACTGCACTCTAGAGCCTTTCTATTCACTCAACACCTTTACTCAGCGACACCACATTCATGAAACGCCGACTGTTATTGCTTTCCGCTTTTCTAACGTCCCTATTGCTGTTTTTGGGATTCGGACAACCTACTCGCGCCGAGACTGCTAAACACTACACCGAGTTGAAGTTTCCACCACCGCCCGAAGTGACGGTTCCCGACTACACGCAGTTTAAGTTAAAAAACGGCATGACCGTTTACTTGATGGAAGACCATGAACTTCCCCTTGTAAGTGGAACTGCTCTGGTTCGCACAGGCGATCGCTTTGAACCAGGGGACAAAGCAGGCTTAGCGTTGCTGACAGGTTCAGTCATGCGATCGGGCGGAACAAAAACGCACACGCCAGAGCAACTGAACGAGATTTTGGAACAAAACGCGGCCTCTGTTGAAACTGGAATTTCGATCACGTCAGGGAGCGCCAACTTTAATGCCTTGAGTGAAGATTTGCCGCAAGTCTTCGATCTGTTTGCCGAAGTGCTTCAGCAACCTGTTTTTGCAGAAGATAAACTCGCCATTGAAAAAGTGCAGTTGCAGGGCGGAATTTCTAGACGAAACGATAGTCCTGATGCAATTGCCAGTCGTGAATTTGCAAAACTGCTCTACGGGGATGCGAGTCCTTACGCCAGAACCATCGAATATGCGACCGTAGACAATATTTCTCGTAGCGATCTCGTGAAGTTTTATCAACAGTACTTCCATCCCAAAAACATTCTGTTGGGAATTGTTGGAGATTTTGATAGTAAAGAGATGCGATCGCGGATTGAGTCAAAATTTGCGGCTTGGAACCCTTCTGGTCAGCCTGTTCCTCCCTTGCCGTCAGTCAGTCAAGCCAAACAAGGCGGAATCTATTTTGTCCAGCAACCGCAACTGAACCAGAGCTACATTCAAATGGGACACTTGGGCGGACAGTTAGATAGTCCTGACTATGCGGCGCTTTCGGTGATGGAAGATGTGTTGAGTGGCTTTGGCAGACGATTGTTTAACGAAGTGCGATCGCGCCAGGGACTTGCCTATTCTGTATATGCCAGTTGGGATGCAGAATATGATCATCCTGGCATTTTTCTAGCGACTGGAGAAACGCGATCGGATGCAACGGTTCCGTTCATCTCGTCTGTTATGAAGGAAATTGAGAAGATTCGCACACAGCCAATTTCTCAAGCTGAATTGGCATTTGCAAAAGATACCTCGCTCAATTCGTTTATTTTCAACTTCCGCGATCCAGCGCAAACTCTATCGCGACTGTTGCGCTACGAGTACTATGGCTATCCGAAAGACTTCATTTTCAAGTATCGGAAAGATGTTCAGAATGTAGCGATCGCGGATGTTCAGCGCGTCGCTCAAAAACATCTCCAGCCTGACAAAATTGTGACGATCGTGGTTGGCAACCAGAAAGAAATTCAGCCACCGCTATCGAGTTTGGGTCAGCAAGTGACAGCACTTGATATCACCATTCCAGCACCGAAGAAGAAAGTTGGGCAGTCTTCCTAGAATGGTTCTGCGATGGGGGAATGTGGGTGTATGCTTGAGTCGCTCGGTCTGCAGCTAAGATCTCGGCTTCTGATTCTTGGGGGCTTGCCCCCAAACTCCCACCTCAACCCCTACTGAACGATTGCCTCCCCAAATCCCCTGCAAACGAAATTGGCGATTCGAGATCTGGTTAAATCGAAACGGTATTTGCCAGTCTTAGTTTGCAAAGTGTTGTTGATCTGTCAGTTTAATTTCTTGTCTTAATCATTATGCAAAATCCATCAGCGCCGCCCAAACCGTTTTTTCAACCGCTCGATCGGGCAGCGCTTGGGCTGGTGGTCATTTTAGCGCTCTTGATTGGCGTTCTTTTATTTAACGGCGATCGCAGCGCTCCCCGCGTTCGCGATTTCAGTTGGCAAGACAAACAGATCGGCGCAAGTGACAATGCGTTTGTGCTGACCTTCAGCCGACCCATGGATCACGCCAGCGTTGAGCAAAATCTTCGCATCACTCCCCCGTTACCCGGAAAGCTCAGTTGGGCAGGGCGACGACTCGCATATACGTTAAATCAATCAGCCCCTTACGGAACCAACTATCGACTTTCACTGCAAGATGCCCGCGATCGCTTCACCTCAGATGGGGGAAGTCGCGCTACGCTTCAATCATTTATGGGCAACTTCCGCACCCGCGATCGCGCGTTTGCCTACCTTGGAGTGGACGGAGATGAGGCAGGACGCCTGATTCTTTATAACTTGACTCGCCAAGACAAAAAAGTCCTGACGCCGCCCAATCTCACGGTCATGGACTTTAAGCCCTACCCCAATAGCGATCGCATTCTGTTCTCGGCAGTTGAGAAGACGAATCAGCCTGAAAGTTTGATTGAGCAACAGATTTATACCGTCACAACAGGACTGCAAATCAACGCACCCCAGCCCCTCGGCGAAGAGCAAAATTTTCAGTTATTCAAATCCGATACACCTCTCAGTCCACCGGGACAAGTCAATCAGATTCTCGACAATCGCGAGTATCAAAACCTCAAGTTTGATCTCTCTGCCAATGGTCAAGTGATCGTGATTCAGCGCATCAGCCGCACCGATCCGAACGATTCGGGTCCCTGGGTGATTCGAGGCAATGGCAAGCCTGAAGCGCTCAACAATAAGCAGCCCGGCGGCGACTTTTTGATCACTCCTGACAGTGATTCTCTTGCGATCGCGCAAGGTCAAGGACTCGCTATTCTACCGCTGCAACCACAAGCTGACCCCCTCGATTTTCTACCCAAATTTGGCACTGTCCTTAGTTTCTCTAACGATGGAACTACCGCTGCCATGGTGAAATTTAACAATGACTACACCCGCTCTCTATTTCTAGTCAATAGCCAAACCGGGTCAAAGGAAATCTTCAAAACCACAGGCTCGATTGAGGCGGCTCAGTTCGATCCAACCAAACAAATTCTCTACTGTCTGCTGACCAATCTGATTCCTGGGAAGACCTACCAAGAGCAGCCCTATCTTGCTGCGATCGATCTCAAAGCTGCTCAAAAAGGGGAGAAACCAGAGCAAACCTTGCATCCCCTGGTTCTACTGCCCAATCAGCGTGACATTCAAATGACCCTTGCCCCCGATGGCTCGTCGTTATTATTTGATCAAACTCAAGCTTCAGCAGGAGCTTCAGGTAGCACGGTAGCAACGAGTCGGCTTTGGCTACTACCGCTTTCTAGCGACTTCAATGCCAAGCTTCAACCCGAAACCCTACCCTTTGCAGGGTTTCATCCCCGTTGGCTACCGTGAGGAGGCGGCTCATCCTTCACCCCTTGATCTTAAAAAAGCTCTACTCAACGAGTTTAACAATTGCTAAAATAGTGTTACGATCCCATACTTAAGAGTGGCTCGATCTTTAAACCGCTCCCGGGTTGTTCGTGCATGGGAACCTAAGCAAAATGGCAAAATTCATCGATGCTCTACTCGTCCTTGCTCTTTACCGATGTCAGTTCGCCACCTCGCTTCATGCACTAGAATGATCAGATGCTTGATTGTCTAGCCTCGTCCAGCATTGATCTAAAAATCCCACTTGCTTCCTTGAATGAATGAGTTTGACAGCAACGCACCGTCTCAGCCGACTCAAGTCTCAGTTTTTAGCAGCCCCTTTTTATCCCATCCCTTGGGCTGTCTCTTCCAGTTCAGAGTTGGGGTTGGGTTATGAGTAAGACGTTTGTTCCTAATTTGTTTCTTCGACTAAGACATTCTGAACGTGGTTCATCAGATGAGAAGAGCGCCCCTAGCGTTGTTCTTAGTTCAGTGCGGCGTTGAGTCCAACTCATGTCGTGTTCTTAGCTTTTTATGCCCTTTCTATAGAGTTTTTGACTAGGAGAAGCAATTTATGCTACACCGCAAGATCTATCAACTCTGTTGCGATGGTCGAGAAGTCTGGATTTTCTTGCGGGACCAGCAACGCTGGATCGAACGTGCCAGAATTTTGGACATTGAAGGAGACCTCGTGACGTTGCGTTATGAGATGGAAGAAGAGGACGAAAATTCGTCTTGGGAAGAGATGATTCGCCTTGAAAGTATTGGGGCTGTGATGCAAAAGCTATCGTCTGTCCCGAAAGGAAATTCAGAGCCGCTTGTTTCGGATGATTGCCCCGAAGCGGAGCAGATTCCAAACCCCCCATTTACTGAGAAGAAAGAAGATTAAAACCGCAAAGAGAGGAGTGAATCCTCTCTTTTTTATTGCTTGAGAACTAAACGCTAGAAAAATTGCGCATATTAAATCTGCCTCTTTAACTTCTCTTTCCGGTGTACTGCACGCGGTAAATCCGATTGTTCGCCTCATCGGTAAACAGCAAACTGCCGTCTCGCATTGTTACAAGTCCCACAGGTCTTCCCCAAGTTGTCGGCTCTGTCGGATCGACTAAGAATCCAGTGAGAAAGTCTTCGTAATATCCCTGTGATCGCCCTTCAGCAGTAAAGGGAACATAAACCAGCTTGTATCCTGTGCCTTGATTGCGATTCCATGAGCCACGAAACGCTACAAACGCGCCATTGCGGTATTTCTCAGGAAAGGTGGAACCGTTGTAGAATTTCAGTCCCAGTGCGGCAGAATGGGCTTCAAATAAAACATCAGGTGTGCGAGTTTTAGCTGCCAACTCAGGGCGAACGCTCTTTCCATTCTCGACATGACGCGGATCGAGACGATCGGGACTTAAGTACGCGTAAGGAAATCCGTAAAACTCACCAGACTGCACCTGTGTAAGGTAGTCTGGCACAAGGTTATCGCCCAATTCATCTCGCTCATTCACCGTTGCATAAAGTTGATTGGTTACTGGGCTGAAATCGAGTCCAACCGGATTTCGCAGACCTGATGCAAAGGTTTGACGATTGCTACCGTCTAGATTCATCACCTGAATCGATGCACGAGGAAGCGGTTCTTCTTCAGCATTGGATTGCGAACCGACCGAAACATAGAGCTTTTGCCCATCAGGGGAAGCGACTACATTGCGCGTCCAGTGCTGGTTGTAGCCTTGCCCAGGTAGCTCGGTGATTGTTTCCCCCCTGCCCGTCACTTTCTCTTGCCCTTGCGTATAGGGAAACCGAATCACAGCATCAGTATTACCAACGTAAAAAGAATTGCCGCTGAACGTCATTCCAAATGGTAAATTCAATCCATTCTCAGCCGTAGCAAACACGCTCTGAGTATCAGAAACACCATCGCTATTTTTGTCTTTTAGCACCAAGATTCGATTTTGTCGGGTCTCCGTCACCAACACATCACCATTCGGGGTCAAAGCTAGCCAGCGTGGGCGCTCTAGCTTGTCAGCAAAGACATTCACCGTAAACCCTTCTGGAACCCGCAATGTAGGATTGGCGGGAATTGGAATCACATTAGGTGGCTTTGATGCACTGTCACTCGTGTAGGGTTTGGGAAGTTGATCCAGCCCGACGCGGATGGGTTGTGGCGTCAATACTTCGGTCTCGATGCTGCGTTGCGGGGCGGCTTGAGGCTGGGTCTCCTTCGAGTCAGCAGGTGGAGTGAGTGCTGTGTTAGAAGAATTACAAGCCGCTAATGGAGCAATGAGTAACAGCATTAGCAAGCGGCGAGGGATAGCTTGATTACGAAAAAAGTAATGCATAGTAAAAATGCTGCATAGTGCAAGCGGTTCTTTCAGAGTTGCGCTCTGCGCTAATCGCAGACGTTATTTCTAAGTTACAAAAGATTCCTTAATCCTGCATCTATCGGCCGCGATGAGTGCTTTACCTCTAGCTATAGATAGAGCTTACTCAGTCCTTAGACAGCATCAATTGATAGATGAATTGCGATCGCAGAATGATCACCATACAAGCATTTCTAAAACGTTTGTAAATCAAAAGCTAATAAATCAATGGATGCTGAACTAACGCTTCCTCCTGAATCTATTCCTCCCGATTTTGACACTGGATCTGTTTTCTTTGTCGGAACAGCAACTGTTATCTTGCGCTACGCCGGATTTACGATTCTGACCGACCCCAACTTTCTGCACCAAGGGGATCACGTTCATTTAGGCTATGGCATAACCTCAAAGCGGCGCACAAATCCTGCGATCGAGATTGAGCAATTACCTGCGATCGATTTCGTATTGCTCTCTCACAAACACGATGATCATTTCGATCGCATTGCTGCTGAGAAGCTAGATAAATCCGTTCCAGTCATCACAACTCCCCATGCTGCCAAAGCACTCGGGCATCTCGGCTTTCAAACGCTCTATCCGTTAGCCACCTGGGATACGTTAACCATTCAAAAAGGAGCGACAACCCTCAAACTCACGTCGATGCCCGGACGTCATGGGCCTGGAATTTTAGCAAAAGCTTTACCGCCGGTCATGGGCAGCCTGTTGGAATTTCAGTCACCCACCCGAGGAACTCGATTTCGGCTTTACATCACGGGTGACACGCTAGTATATGACGAGATTAAAGAGATTCCTAAACGTTTTCCTGACATTGATTTAGCGCTGCTGCATTTAGGCGGAACGCAAGTGTTTGGCGTGCTGCTGACGATGGATGCAAAACAGGGAGTTGAAGCAATTCGAATTATTTCGCCGCGAAAAGCAATTCCAATCCACTACAACGATTACACCGTCTTCAAATCATCATTGGATGATTTTGTTAAGGCGGTGCAGGAAGCAGGATTAGAAGATCGAGTCGATTATCTCAGTCATGGAGAAACTTACGCTTTTGATGTCAGTACTGCGATGCGATTGCCCTAAGTCAAGTGCAGCAGATTTGGTACCAGATGGAGCCGCTGTAAGATCTGACTCTCTTCTTGCAAAGAAAGGCACTAAAATCTTGTTTCCTCTTCCAAAAGCAAAGGTTAGGGCAGATTAATTCACGCAATCTTCTCTTCTAGGGGCTGACAAAAATTCTGCACGCCTGCCTTAAGAACATAAATAGCAACAGGAACCGCAAGCCGTGTGGGAAGTTCCGTATGTTCTACGATCGCATCAATAATTCCGCCCGCTAAACCATCTTCTAGCCCTTCCTTGAGGTCTGCTCGACACACAACATGCCGCCACCGCTTCGCAAGTCCTTCAATCCACCGCTCATTATTCTCCGGTTCTTGCCCTGACCGAATAGCTAAGGAGATTGCCGCATCTTCTAAATCTCCGTCACAGTCCTCAATGACTTGAAGGGCGTCGAGGGCAGCAGCATGACCAGCGAGTTCTGAGCGATAGAAGTCAAGTTCTTCAGGCGAAATCATAAACGACATAGAAATCCCTTTGTTAAAAGGAAGCTTGCTTTGCGATCGTAGCACTGTTAACTTATAAATTCGACTAAGAACTTGTTTCTAGAGGGCAAAGCAGGATATTTCCGAGGTCGCAAAATTAATTGAATCACACCTATTCTTGTAGCTCTAAATGCTTCGCGATCGCACCTAAAACCCGATTCAAATCAGTAATCGTTCCTTTGATCTCTGCCACATCCATTGATAACTGATCTATTCGAGTTTCGAGTTGCTTGATATCAGAATTCAGCGAGGTTTGCCAGAGAGAAGACTTTAGCGCAGAAAGAATCTTCTCGACCGTTGAAAAGTTAGGATCGTAGTCAGGATCATTCAAAATACGGTTAATTTGCTGAGTGTACCCTAAGTCACTTCCACCATTTTCTTTCGCAATTTGGGCTGAAATTTTGCGAATGCTCATTCCCTGAGTTTTCATCAATTCTCGAATGACCTCCACCACATGTTCTTGCATAATTGCCTCTACTTCAATTACTCTATTAGCTGAGAACTTGAATCAACTGAGCGACCTTCTCCTATTTAGGAAAGGTCGTTTTTCTGGTTCACTATTTGCCTTTAGAACATAAAATATAATCTTTAATTGATAGTCTTCAGCCACGGCTTGGCAACTACAGGTAAGAAAAGTGCGATCGTAGTTCTCCACCGTATCTCAAGTTTGGAGGTTGTCTGATTAGTGGTGCAGAGGTAGTGGACTAGACCTGTGGAGATGAGGGAAACTTAAAGAGTTGTTTGCCGAATCATCGAGATGGGACTTGAACCCGTTCTTTGTCCAACCTGTGGAAGCCATGATGTGGTCAAGCATAGGCAATCAGGGGAAGGCAAGCAACGCTACAAGTGTCGTAATTCTGAGTGTTCTCGCTGCCCCTTCATTCAAACGTATGCCTACGGTCGGTATTTGCCCGACATCAAGCAACAGATTGTAGACATGGCGGTGAACGGCAGTGGAACTCGCGATACGGCGCGGGTGCTCAAAATTAGTCGAACCACCGTGACTGAAACGTTAAAAAAACGGTCGACACCTCCGAGCGGTGGATGAGCAGCGCTTGGCAGAACTTGAACCCACTCAAACCATGGTTCATCTCTGTCAGTGGCAGGACTTAGAGGCTGAAGCCGACGAGATGTGGAGTTTCGTGGGGTCTAAACCACAACAGCGATGGTTGTGGCACGCCATTGACCACCACACAGGTCAGGTGTTAGCCTACGTGTCTCTCATCATCAAGCTTAAAGCCTTGTTGGAACCTATGCCAACCATCAATCATAGGGGTAAACAGCTTTTCCCAGTCTAAGCTATCTGCCTCCTTCTCAATTTAAATTGGTATCAGCCCTCTTCTGTTACTTTAGTGAGCTACAGCCTTTTTCGATCTAGTCAGGTACAGTAGCAGCAATGCGTGAACCAGGCT
>NZ_JCACKG010000076.1:0-18616 GCF_059505265.1 Myxacorys chilensis
ACTGAACAAGGATACTACTCTTAGCTCCCTGTCCGATTTTTGGGTGTCATTTCACGTCGTCCCGCTAAAATTTCTTTTGCGATCGCAGTGCCACAAACAAAACAGGGTCTACCATCACGATTAAAAACATAGTGACGGTAATCGCTTCGTTTATATCCCTTTGACTTTAACTGCAATGCTAATTCTAAATTATTAGTAATGCCTTTAGTTTGATAAGACTGATAACTAACAGACAGAACAGCTGATGCTAACGCACGAATTTGTGCAACAGAACAATCAATCGGACGCAATGTCGGATAAACCCTGGCAACAAACAAGATTTCGCTACGAAGATAATTGCCCAATCCACCTAAAAAATGCTGATCTAAGAGCAATGACGGCAACTGACGCCGATAAAATCGCTTCTCCAAAAATCGCAACTCAAGCTGTTCAATCGTCACTGCTTGATCCAGCACATCCACTTCGATTCGACGCAAAAATGAATGATGAGGTAAATCTTCTTCCCGCAAGACCTCAATATCTGACGCGCTGTATAGCAGTGCCGATTTCTTAGCAGTATGAATGGCAAGCCGAAGCTGCCGATTTGTCTTAGGGTAAGAGCGCGATCGTCGCACAAACCATTTTCCGTAAAGCTGATTGTGGCTGTAAATGTAAAGCTGATTCGAGAAGCACATTAGCATTCCCTTACCGCGAGTCTTTACAGCCGTTACCCGCTCACCCACAAATTCTTCTGCATAAGGTTTGAGATGCTCAAATGCAAAAAATAGGTCTATGATGGGTTGATCGAGGAGTGCAATTGCGATCGTGTCTGCCGCCAACCGAATTTCAGGACCTTCGGGCATAAATAGTAGGAGTGAGGGATGTAATAGAGAGCATTGCCCCACTTCCACGCAGGACGATTACGAGAACCCTACACAAAATCAGCGCTCTCAAGATCATTATCCTATTTCATCCCTCATCTCTCACCCTTCGATTTGCGTTAGCCTATACCCATGTTAGAACTTCACTGTCACACAACCTTTTCCGATGGAACGTTAACGCCAACAGAGTTGGTAGACGCGGCGGTAAAAGCAGGTGTTAAGGCATTGGCAATTACTGATCATGATACAGTTTCCGGTTGGGATGAAGCGCTGAATGCCGCTCCTGCCGAATTAGAGATTGTGCCGGGGCTAGAACTCAGCACCGTGTATAACGAGCGATCGCTTCACGTTTTAGGCTTTTATCCCGATCGAGAACAGTTAATTCCGCCCTTGGCTCAACGACTAGAAGGGCGTAAGCGTCGCGCTCAAGCCATGCTAAACAAGCTGGCTGACCTAGGCTATCCGCTGGAATTGCCTGATATGGGGGAAGGCATGGCTCCTGGGCGTCCACACATCGCCACCATGATGGTCAAAGCGGGGTATGTCGAGTCCTCGCGGGATGCCTTCGATCGCTTCTTAGCCGACGACAAGCCTGCGTTTGTGCAGTACGAAAAATTTAGCACAGCAGAAGGAATTGGACTTCTGCGATCGTGCGGTGCAGTGCCGGTTTGGGCACATCCCTACCTGTTTCGGGGAGGTAGAGTCGAAACGATACTGCCGGAGCTTGTAGACGCTGGACTCATGGGTGTAGAAGTCTATCATCCGAGTCACACCCTATATCAGGTCGATAAACTGAAAACTTTGTGCAACCAGTATGGCTTACTAATGACTGGAGGCAGCGACTATCACGGTCCCAATCGAGAGACAAAACGCGATGAATACTGTGGACTCAACCGTTTGCAGGTTCCGTTAACGTTGTTAGAGCCGATCAAAATGGCAGCCGTGCGCTCTTCTGAAGCATTGCATGACACGTTGCAAGCAGCGATGCCATCGGGTGCGCTGCCTTAAGGTTTGAATGTTTGCCAAAAAAACTGAATAATTTCTCCGGACGCATCCTCCCTCTCCAGGTATAGAGGAATGGTAGATGCACCCTGATGATTCACCCCTGGCTTTGCGGCTGGGGGCTTTTTGTAGGTTTATGGTTCAAGTAGATTTATAGTTCAATAAGAGTGAACGCAACCGCCATCACACCCTATGACGGCTCCTCTCCATCAGCTTGATCCACTCAATCGCTTCTCCGATCGCGCGGCTGACTACGTTAACCATCGTCCGAGTTACCCACCTGACGCGATCGCTCAAATTCTCTCTGGTTTAGGAAATCCATCTCAATTAATCGTGGCCGATATTGGCGCGGGAACCGGAATTTCATCTCGCCTGTTTGGTGAGCGCGGTTGCCGCGTTTGGGCAATTGAGCCAAATGTCGCCATGCAAGCTTCAGCCGAACCTCATCTTAATGTCGAGTATCACTCAGGAACCGCAGAACAAACGGGCCTAACGGATCAGTCCGTCAATTTAGTAACGTGTTTTCAGGCGTTCCATTGGTTTAATCCAGAAGTGGCTCTGACCGAATTTCATCGGATTCTTAAACCATCTGGGCGGTTAGCATTAGCGTGGAATAGTCGCGATCGCAGCGATCCGTTTACCAACGAATTTGGTGAACTAATGCGCCAGGCTTCAGACAAGCATCCCGCTCTCGATCGCGCTGAAAGCTTCCCCGACCATCCACTCTTTCCAACCGTGCAAGACTACAGATTTACCATCACACAAGCTCATGATTTAGCAGGATTGATTGGTAATGCAAAGAGCCGATCTTATGTTCCTCGCGCGGGAGCGGCATATGAGAAACTGCTGAACGACCTGAAGGGACTGTACGATCGCTACGCAGACCCTCAAGGGCGAGTATTTCTGAAGTACCAGACAACTGTGTTCATTGCCGATCTACTCCAATGACCTTTCCGGTTATAGAGGATATAGGTTAGAGAAAACAGACATGGTGACTTCACTGGTCAAAAGGTCGAATCTGGAAACTTGAGTATCGAATTCACACAACCTACACATAACCTACCAACCCTTATACTGACAGTGAAATCTTGGATGAAATAGGGGATCACACGCCTATTCATGACATCTTTAGTACAGGCAAATGCGGACATGCCGCCCGCATTTGCTTTTATATACCTCCCGGCTCTTGTCTTAGAAGAAGCTTCTCAAACCCGCCTTGGTCTCCGTGGTTCTACAGCCAGCAAAAATCCCTCCACTTTTGAAGTAAAGATGGAGGGATTTTTGGTTCGACAGGAAACAACTCAGACTAACCGCCCGCGATCGCAGGAATGATACTCACTTCATCCCCGTCATTCAGCTTAGTGTTCTCGTTCTCAAGAAATCGAATGTCTTCGCTGTTGACGTAGAAGTTCACAAAGCGGCGGAGTTTCCCTTGATCATCGCACAACCGCGCTTTAATACCAGGGCAACTGCTTTCTAGAGATTCTAGCAACTCAGAAATGTTGCTACCGTTGCAATCTACAACAGCTTGATCGTTTGTTAGCTTTTGAAGGGGTGTCGGAATCAGAACTTTGACCATAACTAGGAGGAATGAATTGAATTACAGAAATTGAATCATACCGGATGAAGCCGCCAGAAATTTCTTCATCCCGTCATCTCTAGACTAAAACTTGCTGCCACTCTAGGCGGTCTAAGGTGCGCGATCGCTCTAAGGCACGCTCGAAACTCTCAAGTTTTGGCTCAATGGTCAAAGGTTCACCGATGTAGCCCTGAACGGCCTCCTGAGTTTTCAGACCATTACCCGTGATGTAGACGACTGTGGTTTCATCAGGATTGATTTTGCCCGCTTCTACCAGTTTTTTGAGGGTTGCGATCGTGGTTCCGCCTGCGGTTTCGGTAAAGATGCCTTCGGTTTCAGCCAATAGCTTCATTGCGTCGATAATCTCAGCATCGGTGACAGATTCAATATTGCCGTTCGTCTTTTGAGCAATATCGATCGCATAAACTCCGTCTGCCGGATTGCCAATGGCGAGAGACTTCGCGATCGTATTTGGCTTAACTGGAGAAATAAAGTCGCGTCCTTCGCTAAACGCTTGAGCAATCGGAGAGCAGCCTTCCGCCTGTGCGCCGCTAAACCGAACGGGCTTTTCATCAACTAAGCCAACTTTGACAAACTCTTGGAATCCTTTGTAGATCTTGGTAAATAATGAACCCGACGCCAACGGTGCAACGATGTGATCGGGAAGCTGCCAGCCCAATTGCTCAATCACTTCATAGCCCAGCGTCTTAGAGCCTTCAGAATAGTAAGGACGCAAATTAATGTTGACAAAGCCCCAACCGTGAGTGTTTGCCACTTCAGAACAGAGGCGATTCACCTGATCGTAGTTGCCGTGAACTGCCATTAGGGTTGGATTGTAAATCAGCGTTCCCAACACCTTTCCCGCTTCCAGATCAGACGGAATAAACACACAACAATCAAGACCTGCATGAGCCGCGATCGCGGCTGTTGAGTTTGCCAAGTTTCCAGTACTAGCACAAGACACCGTGGTGAAGCCTAGCTCCCGTGCGCGGGTCAGCGCAACTGACACAACCCGATCCTTAAAACTGAGGGTCGGCATGTTCACCGCGTCATTTTTGATGTAAAGCTTCTTCAACCCCAACCGCCGAGCCAGACGATTGGCTTGTAGCAGAGGAGTCATGCCCGTTCCGACATCGATCGGGTTCTCGCTGGTTACAGGCAGGAAAGGACGATAGCGCCAAATCGAGTGAGGACCCGCTTGAATCGTTTCGCGCGTCACCGTACGCCGCAAGAAGTCGTAGTCATACTTCACTTCCAGCGGGCCGAAACACAATTCGCAAACGTGGATCGCCTTCGGCTCGTACTCTGCACCGCACTCTTTACACTGGAGTGCCTGAAATGCGGTTGTTGCGCTGTTTGTCGCCTTGTCTTGTGTTGCCTGGGCCATGACTGAAAATTCCTTCCTGCAAACGCTTTGTTTCTGTGATTTTGCCGAATCCTAACATGGCAAAAATACTGAGTCAAACAAAGCCGACTTATTTTGTCGGGATTAACTCAGCATAAAGCGAAGGTGCTTTTGATATAGGTTTTAATATGAGTTTGCTAAGGGAGAATCTTTGTAGCAAGGCGATCGCCTCTTTTCACCCGCCGCTGACTGGGGGAATCAACACCACTTCGTCTCCCGACTGCAAAACAGTATCAGATTGGACAAACTGAAAATTGACACCAAAGCGAGTGATATCGCGCCATTGAGCTAGTTCGGGGCGATCGCGGATCAGGTGATCGAACACTGTCTCGACTGTGCTTCCTTCTGGAAGGTCAAACTGGAGTTCCGGAACACCGTAAGCGTCTTGATAGGCGGCAAACAGTTTGACTGTGATTGTGATGACAGACATAAAATTGGGTACGCACTTAAACTTAAATGAGGGCGACAGTAAAAATGACAGGCTACTGTTCGTGATTTGAAAACTTTGTTCATTGAAGACACTGCTGAGCCAGCATTTGACTGGCCTAAATCTTGACTAACCTAAATACGACAATGCCTTCCAATAACAACTACTGTGATTGACAGTTACTGTGATTGACGGTTCTGAATAACAGCATCAAAATCTGAAAATATCTTCCTAGTTTTTCATAAAAACCAGACGTTAGGGTGACAGCTTTTTTAGGGCACGATGAGTACGCTATAAGTATTGTCCCTTCTTTATCCTAAGACGATGGATGCAGCTAGAAGCCCGTCCCGACGGATTGATTACTTACTGCGTAAGGCTGACTATGTGAACTGGCATCGTCAGCAGAGTGATCAGCAGATTTTGCGATCGCAGCAGGGATTTAGTGAAGTCACGCCCTCACGCCCTCACGCCTGTCAAGGCTGCGCTAACTATCACGGCATTAGCTATGGGTACACTCGCTGCAATCGGGCAATGCTAGTTTGTGGCTTTCATCCTTATGGCTGGCAATTAGAATCAGACTGTCCAGATTGGGTAAAGTAGTTGAAAGAAGCAATTCTACGATTTGCGCCCCTAAGTTTCGCAGCTTGCTAATTTTAGAGAAAGTCATTTGGGTCAACGCCCTGTGACCTTAAATAGTCCATCAGCTTTTCTTTCTGCTGACGTTCTGCTTCAGCACGTTGGCGTTCTTCCTCAGCACGCTGACGTTCCTCCTCAATCTGTTCTACTGCCCAGGGGAGCCACCGTTCTGTTGCGTCCCACCAGCGTAGCCAGTAGCCTGTTAGCCCTTCTTTTGTGCCGCGCCAAGTGCCCAAAAATAAGTTCATTGACGCCACCCAATGGCGACCATTTGGATCTGGCAGTTGCAGTTCGTAGCGATCGTTCTGAAGTTGATAAAACTCCAGCAATCCCACCTCCGGGTCAAAGATGACATAGAGCGGAACTTTGAGAATCTGCTCGTAGAAAAACCACTTTCCAGGCGGATAAGTGCGTTTGAAGGAATATTCTCCGCCCTCGGTTTCTGATAAAAACTCGATAACGATCGCAGGCACGTCTCCTTCAGCGTGCGGAGTGTAGCTTCTGCGAATTTTTGGCGTTGCAAGTGGTGACACAGAAGGCACGTAAAGCCAGTCAGGAGCTTTGACCACAATTTGATCATTTACCGTCGCACAAAGTCCAAAATTTGAAACGATCAGCATCTGAGGCTGAATGAATCCATTCAGTTCTAAACTTTCTCGCAGCGCCCCAGCCAAGAGGGGCTGCCCTTCATTGTCCACATCCTCTAACACAAAATCGCTGGGCAACGGTTCCCAAGTGATTACGAGTTCATTGAGCGGCTTTGCTACACGAGTTTGAGTTGCCATTGCTCTCACCCTTTTTGAAGTGCTTTCATTTTAATGGGTTGAGACTAGAACATTTGATTTCAACTTGAAAGCGTTCTTTTGTCTTAATTTCGTATGAGGAATGTCAGGTTTAGAATAAGGATGACAACGTTGAAATGTTTTGTAAGAATATTCGGTCAACAAGAAACGAATGTTAGACTGAAGGCATTCATCATAATTCCGACCGGTTTACCGGGAATAGGTTTTGTCTTGGTAATGGGCAATCTGGTAGTTTGGCCCGTTACCAATTGTTGTCTCTAAGTATTGTCCTTACGCGATCGCAGCAGATTCATGGTTATTTCTTCACAGCCGACGTCCATCGACCGCAAGCTTTCTAAAGTAGAAGGCATCAAAGACCGCAGTAATCTGCTGCGGGAGCCTATGGCATCTGAAGTGTTGCTCGACACGACCCACTTCACAGAAGATTCCATTCAACTGCTCAAGTTTCACGGCTCCTATCAGCAAGACAATCGAGATAACCGTGTCCGAGGGCAGGAAAAAGACTACTCGATGATGCTAAGAACTCGCACGCCCGGAGGGTTTGTGCCACCGCAGCTTTATCTGACGCTCGATCGCTTGTCAGATCAGTACGGCAACCACACGATGCGAATTACGACGCGGCAAGCGTTTCAGCTTCACGGCATTCTCAAGAAGAATTTGAAGCAAACGATCGCCGAGATTGTTCACAACATGGGATCGACCTTGACCGCGTGCGGCGATGTGAACCGTAACGTCATGTCTCCGGCTGCACCATACCACAATCGCCCGGAGTACGATCTCGCTCGCACCTATGCCAACAACGTTGCAGATTTGCTTACGCCTCAGTCGGGTGCGTACTACGAAATCTGGCTGGATGGAGAGAAAGTCGTTTCTGGAGAAGAAGATCCGGAAGTCGTTGCCGCACGGAAGCGCGATATCAACGGCAGCAACATAGAGGGTTCGATCGAACCAATCTATGGCCCTCACTACCTGCCGCGCAAGTTCAAAATTTGCGTCACGGTTCCGGGCGATAACTCGGTCGATCTGTTCTCGCAAGACCTCAGTCTTGTGGTGTTGACGAACGAGCAAGGTGAGCTTGAAGGCTTCAATGTATTTGCAGGTGGTGGTCTAGGGCGGACTCACAATAAAGAAGAAACCTTTCCGCGCCTCGCTGATCCGATCGGATATGTCGATAAAGCCGATGTGTATGATTTGGTGAAAGCGATCGTAGCCACGCAGCGTGACTATGGCGATCGCAGCGATCGGCGTCACTCGCGCATGAAATACCTCGTCGAAGAGTGGGGCGTTGAGAAATTCCGCGCCAAGGTTGAAGAGTATTTTGGTCAGAAGATTGCGCCTTCCAAGCCATTACCTCAGTGGAAATATCTTGACTTTTTGGGTTGGCAACAGCAAGGTGATGGAAAGCTGTTCTTAGGACTTGCGGTCCAGAACGGTCGGATCAAAGACGAAGGAGATTTCAAACTCAAGAGCGCCCTAAAGCGAATCGTTGAGCGATTTAATCTACCGCTCAAGCTAACGCCAAGCCAAGATGTGATTCTGTTTGATATTGATCCGGCAGATAAAAGCAAGATTCAAGCGATTCTCGATCGCGCGAAAATCGCTCGTCCCACCAAAATCGATCCGTTAGCCCGCTATTCAATGGCATGTCCTGCGCTGCCGACCTGCGGACTGGCAACAACCGAAGCGGAGCGCGTCAGTCCGAGCATTCTGGCTCGGGTGCGATCGCTCTTGGATAAAGTCGGCTTGCCGAATGAGCATTTCTTTCTACGCATGACGGGTTGCCCAAACGGGTGTGCGCGTCCATATTTGGCAGAACTAGGGCTTGTTGGCAACGGCCCGAACACTTACCAAGTGTGGATGGGTGCGGCTCCCAATCAGACCCGATTGGCGAAAGTGTATCTAGAAAAATTGAACATTGATGATCTAGAAACGGTGCTTGAGCCCGTGTTTACCTACTTCAAGAAAGAGCGTCAATTGGGTGAGAGCTTCGGCGATTTCTGCGATCGCGTCGGTCTTGATGCGATTCATCAATTCGCCTCAACCTAGTGATGTAACTTTCAGTTTCTGCTGCATAAATGAGGGCGTCTACAAACGCCCTTTTTTGGCATTATGGCAATAGCGTAACCGTGGCTTTTATGACTGCTACTTCGATCAACCTCCAGCTAGCGCCCGGTCAGAAAGTAACGCTCCAGCCTGTGTCGTGGCAGAGATTTGAAGAGATTTTGGATGAACTTAGCGATCGTCGATCGTCACGTATTGCCTATGCAGATGGAATTCTAGAGATTATGGCTCCTTTGCCAGAACATGAGCGCTCAAAAGTCGCTATTTCAGATTTGGTTAAAATCGTGCTGCGGTTGCAAAAGCGACGCTGGGAGCCGCTTGGCTCTACAACATTTAAGCGCGAGGGAATGGCGGCAGGCATTGAACCGGATGATTGCTTTTATATTCAAAATTACCAAGCCGTAATCGGTAAGGATCGGATAGATCTATCGGTTGATCCACCGCCTGATTTAGCGATCAAAACGGATGTTACCTCTAAAACAGAACGGAATGCTTATGAAGCGTTAGGCGTGCCAGAATTATGGATTTACAGTAGCGGAATGTTGTCAATCAACATTTTGGATCAAGGTCAATACGTTGAATCTCAATCGAGCTTAATTTTTCCTAAGATTGCGATCGCAGATCTCATTCCGCAATATTTACAACGCGCTAAAGAAGTTGGCGTTAGTCAGTCACTTGAAGAATTTGAGATGTTGATTCAGAACTCGATTTAGGACAGGAGAAAAGCTTGGCTCAGCTACAACGGCTAGTGTTCGCCGCCTCGCAATTACATGCTTCGATCGTCATTCTTACACCCGAACAGCAGCATTATTTAAGTCGTGTGTTGAGATTAAAATCAGGCGATCGCTTCATTGCAATGGATGGACACGGCAACAGTTGGTTCGCTCAATTGCAGGGCGATCGAGCCACCCTGACCGAACCTGTTGTTTTTGAATCTGAACTCTCGATCGCGGTGACGTTGATGTTAGCGTTACCCAAAACTGGTTTGGATGATGTCATTCGGCAAGCCACCGAATTGGGCGTCACCTGTGTTGTGCCTATTATCAGCGATCGCACGCTGCTCAATCCTAGCCCCAACAAACTAGAACGTTGGCGTCGCATCGCTCAAGAAGCCGCCGAACAATCTGAGCGGCAATTCGTGCCAACCATTCTCGATCCGCTATCTTTTGCAACCGCGTTAGAAACAGTCGAAGCAGAGCAACGCTTGATTTGTCTGGCAAGAGGAACGCCACCGCATCTGCTTCAGTGCGTGTCTGCGGCTCGCTCAACTTGTGTTGCCATCGGCTGTGAAGGCGGCTGGACAGAAGCGGAAGAAATGAGCGCGATCGCACACGACTACCAGCCTGTTTCATTGGGTCGGCGCATCCTTCGAGCCGTGACAGCGCCAGTGGCGGTCATGTCTATGATCGCAGGAGCGGTTGAAATAGGGATGAGGAATGAGGAATGAGGAATGAGGAATGAAGGATGAGGGATGAGGGATGAAGAATAAGATTAACTGAAATAAACAGGGAAGATTTTTGGGAAAGCTGAAGTTATAGGGAGACGCTAGAACCCCTCATCCCTCATCCCTCATCCCTCATCCCTTCCCATGCTGGATCAAATCGCTACTGCCTTCGATCGCCAAGACTATAAAACGGCGGCTCAACTGCTGAAAACTTTTCTAAAAGAGTCTCCTCAAAATCCGTGGGGACAGTTCTATCGCGGTCGATTGTATGAAACGTATGGAAACTGGGAGGGCGCAAAAGAAATTTATCAGCAAGTCTTGCGCGATGTTCTCAATCCTAAAATTGCGCTTCAAACCAGACAAGCACTTCAGCGAATTCATGACCTAGAACAAGCTAAGCATCAAGCCGCGATCGCAGAAGCAACGGCTAATCCTAAGAACGCTGAACTAGGAATGCTGGTGCTTGAAGCCATGCCCCCAGAGGCGAAATCAAAAGCCGCGATCGCATTTGGTCAGATTATGAAGATCGACGCCTACACGGCCCGTTTGCAGTTGCCAAACAAAGGCTGGAAACTCTATCGCATTGGCGCGATCGGAGAACTGAGGCTCTACGGACAACAACTTCAAGCGGCAAACATTCCTAGCTTTTGGGCAACCGTGACTGACATTCAAACCCGATCAATATTTCAGGTTCATAGTTTTCAAGAATATGAGCCTCACGCCCTTGCCCTGTGCGAAAACGAACATGGGCAATTAGGCACGCTCAAATTCGACTGGTCAGAAGTCAGTCAGCGCGTGGAAGGAATGCTACCCATCTATGAACGGGTGGTGGACATTACCCCACGTGAAGGGGTTCAGCGTCAGCGCAAAGAGCAAACTCAAGATTTCGCTCGCATCTGTGACCTCCACTTACCTGAAAGAGGCTGCATCCTGAGACTTTGTGATTGGAAGTACAACTTTGATCAGGGTATCGAGTTTGCCGCTCTAGGAGAGAACGTGATTGAGCTAGATCAAGCTGTCAATCGCATTCATTGGAATAGCTTAACTTCGTTTTTGAATCAGATATTGCCCAGCCAACCCGTTTGGTCAGAATTCACGAGCTTTGCAGAAACAGTAATCGATTTTCCAGTATTGCTGCAAAAGTTGCCGTCCAACATTCATCTATTTGGGCAAGACATTAGCCTCTGGAATTCAGCGTTTCATCTCTACAGCAATCTTGCAGCCGTTCGTCGCACCTAAGCTTTTGTAGAGGATCCTAAAAAACAAAGAGCCTAAAAACTATTGAAGGGTTCGACCAATACGGCGAACCCTTAGAACAGTAGTTTTGTTGGATTGTAGCTGGTTCAAAAAGTAACGTTCAATCACTAACTAAGGTGGACTACTTCGCTACAGAATTCATCGGGTAGTGATATTCCAGTCTGTTCAGACTGTAGTTTTAGCTAGACGTTTTTTCCTAAGCGATCAGGATGTGGAGTGTAAGGTTAAGAACTGTCTAACGCTAAGAATCAGTGATGTCACTACCAGAATCGACCGTTGCGATTTGATTAAAGCAGGAGGCACAAGCCTTAATCTAAGAATGTTTGAGAAGCAAGTTGGCTTCCTGTGTGCCTGCATTTAAAGTAGCATTCGGCTAGGCTGCGATCGCACTTGTTTCACCAAAGTTAATATCTGTTTATCTGCTGCAACGATCTGCTAACAAGCTCATGGTCTAGCTATGGTCTAGCGGCGGAGTGCCTCCCATGTAGAGGGACCAACAATACCATCCGGATCGAGTTCAAACCGTCGCTGAGCTTCTTCTACTGCCGATAGAGTTTCATCTCCAAATACTCCATCGACCTCGCCACTAAACGCGCCAATCGCCCTTAGTTTTGACTGCAAGCCAATCACTGCTGCACCCCTCGCTCCCTTTCTCAGAATTGGATAAGGTTGATAATCAGAACCCGCTGGAGCTGGCGAATTTGGAACTGACGAATTCGGAAATTGAGATGGAGCCGGGAGCGCACCAATAGAGGTTGGCGGAAACAGTTTGTCCCAGGTTGCCTGCCCAACAATGCCATCTTGATCTAGACTAGCCGCTTGCTGAAACCGCGTCACTGCGTCTGCTGTACCATCTCCGAACACGCCATCTACATTGCCGTTAAAGAATCCGAGCAACTTTAGAGTCGATTGCAACTCAGTCACCTCTGCTCCTTGGCTGCCTTCTCTTAGTAGAGATCGCGTCACGCCTTCGGTTTGACTCAGCGCTATGGTTGGCACTAGACAGCTGATGGTGAGTACCCCGACTAGTAGACTGTAACGCCGCCACGCTAAGCGTTTCGGTGCAGTATTAAGTCTTCGAGCTACAGACGTTGCGGGCAATTTTCGCGGGAAGTCCATCTAATTTAACCTCAGCCAATGGAAGAACATGAGAAACCGATTAGGGTTGCGATCTCTATTTAGGATGCGCCCAATTATAGAGGTAAAATCCAAATATAGCGCATCGATTCCAATAAATTAGACAAAAACTACCATATATTGAGATTGCCGTATTGATTTGAGTGTCTAGGGGTGCAGTTTTATTGGTTAAGAGCAGCCGCGAAATCGATCAGATCGGCGAAGATTGAACTACAACCGTTAGGGTAGAGTGCTTCAATCATGCAGTATGGGCTTCTCAAACGGTTTCAGGCAACCTTGCTTGGAGCCGCGATCGGCGAAACAATCGGGCAGCAAATTTCATCCACATCCCATCTGGCAACGTCAGCCTCCAGAGAGGTTGGCGCTATGAAGCCCCATCAATCGCTGATTCCTGTAACTCGCTTTTATGCCGAGTCGTTGATTACGCCGCATCGTGTCGAGCAGCCGTCTGATCCGATCTTTCAGATGCCGCTCAACACTGCCGAAGCCGCGATCGTGCTTCTTCCCGTCTTTCTGTTTTTTCACGAAGACACCCGGAAACTTCGGCAAAATGTGCAAGAGGTGCTGAAGGTTTGGCAAACCGAGCAGCCGTCGTTGCCATATTTGCTCGCGATCGCACAGACCATTGCTCAAGCGCTGCTAGAAACGCTGAAAGCACCGACTTGCATTCCTGAAATAGTCGCGGTGAGCGGAATTGAGCAAGGGTCAATGCTGGGATTAGCCCCAGAGGCCCGCGTTCCCAAAGAAACACTCCAGCAGGTTCAAACTCTGTTGGCCCAACCCGTAGGTTTAGAGGATGCCGTAGCTTCAATTCTGGCGGTTCAGGCTAATTCAACAAGGTCTTCAGACGCATGTGTTGCGATCGCGCTCTACTGTTTCTTGAGCACGATCGGAGACTTTCGGCTTTCAGTCTTGCGGGCAGCCCAAGCCGCCTACGAAGCTCCGATCGTCTGTAGCCTCACAGGAGCAATGTCTGGAGCGTACAACAGTATGATTGGGATCCCCGTTGAGTGGCGACTCAGCATAGGCGATACTCAACAAGCAACGCTGCACTTAGCAACCCAACTCTTGGCTCAGTGGTCTGGAGTTCATGACCTTAAGCGGGCTACTTCGACTGCAGTGCCGTTGGTTGCTGCACCCCATGTGATTCGCGTTGGTCACAATTCTTGAAACAAAGCTCGTTTTTTGAGCGCCGTTTCTATAATGAAGCGAACGGCAAACTAAAAATGAACGTGGTGTTGGAGAATTGTTAAAAAATTGAGACCCGACCTCTGGTTGCGGAGTCTTAATATCAGAAATGAATGTAAGAAGCGCATCAATTTTCATTTTCTATCTTTATTTGTTTTTTCTATAGAAACTTGTTATCTATAAAAAACATTGAAGGAGTCAACCCATTTCTACTGCCTTAGCCTTAGCGTCATCACTTCCATTCGGACTAATATTCATTAACGTGAGACGTTTGCGACTATGCGATCTTTTTGGTTATTGACTCGACAACTCCAACAAGTGTGCAGTGATTGCGGTATACACCTGCATCGCGCCGTTTTGATGGATCAAATACAGCATTTACTGGTTTCTATCACGTCGTTCAGTCGGGTGAAGACGCTTCGCAAACGATTGAGAAAAGCTGGCGTCCCGTCTATGATTCCTCAAAGATTGGCAGAGCCGATCGCGCTGACCCTCGCCGCTTTATCCCTCACGAGTGCCTTGGGCTATGGCTTTTACAATCAGCCTCAACTTAGCGTCGGTAAATTTGCCCCTCAGACGATTGAAGCGCCAGCCGATGCCACAGTAGAAGATAAACAGGCGACTGAAGAAAAACGAAAAGCCGCTCGAACCGAGGCAATGGCGGTTTGGATGGTAAATTCGGCAACGACTGAACAGATTCGGCAGGATTTACAGGCCGTCTTAGCGAAGGGGAATCAGCTAAGACAACAAGTAGGAACGCTGCCTGCCGATACGCAGTTGCTTTCAGAAGCGACTCAGAAATACCTACGCCGTGCCGAAGAGTCGGAATGGCAACAGATTCTAGCCCTGTCTAGGCAACCTGCCGCTCAAAAAGACGCCACACTCTTTAGCGATCCGGCTCAACGAGGCGCGATCGCAGAGTTACAGCAATATCGCACGACTGAGAAGACGTTCTCAATGCTGGTGAGCCAAATTACTCAAGCGCGGCAGCAGTATGTCATGGCTCTCAACACGCTGCAAACACCAGCAATGCAAGCTGTGTATGACTTTTCGGTTCTGAACATTCCAGAACCAACGTGGCAGAAGATGCAGAATGAGGTGACTCAAATCAGCAATCGCATGTTGACGCAAGGCATTCCGCCGGGGTTGCCCCCGAGTCAGTTAGAAGCCGCGATCAATTTGAATCTAGAGATTGCGACGCCGCCAGAAACAAAAGCGATCACGGCCAAACTTCTGTTAACAACCTTGAAACCCAACTTAGCGAAAGACGAAGAACAATCGCGAGTTCAAGCTGAAAAGGCGGCGCAAGACGTTCCGCTAGAACAGATCTCTGTGCATCGAGGCGAGGTGATTGCAGAGGTCGGAGAACCGATTAGCCGTCAAGATTTCTTAATCCTGGATTATTTCCAGTTGAGTCGTCGAGAAACAAACTGGGTCGGCTTGGTCAGCTTTGGATTTCTCGTGAGCGGAGCAGTAGTCTTGTTCTGGCAGATTGAGCAGCGACTCCATTCGGAAGGGTTGCGTCCTCGTGATTATGGATTGGTCTGGCTCATGACGGTCAGTACGCCAGTACTCGTGCTACTGGGCATTCCTGCAACCAATCTACCCGCGATCGCGCTGTTGATGAGTACGTTCTACGGCCCGTTATTAGCGGTTCCTCTGGTTGGGTTTTTGAGTGGGCTGATGCCGCTTGGAATGACCATCGGCGTGAGTCAATGGTTGCCTAGCGCCGCCGGAGGATTGGTAGCGGCGATTTTCGGCAGACGGATGAGATCGCGCGAAGAATTAGCATGGCTGGGGTTAGCGATCGGATTGATTCAAGGCACGCTCTATTTACTGATCGGAGCGGTTTCTGGCGTCGTGTGGTACGGTCTCATTCGTCAGGCGGTGGTCTATGCACTGCTGGGGTTAGCATGGAGCATTGCGGCAAGCGGAATTAGTCCCTACTTGGAACATGCGTTTGATTTGGTGACGACGATCCGATTGGTCGAATTAGCCAATCCCAATCGTCCGTTGCTTAAACGACTTGCCGCCGAGACGCCTGGAACGTTCCAACATACGTTATTTGTGGCGAATTTAGCAGAAGCAGCTGCCCGTGAATTAGGCTGTCATGTCGAACTGGTCAGAGCAGGCACGCTGTATCACGACATCGGGAAGATGCATGATCCGCTCGGTTTTATCGAAAATCAGATGGGCGGGATTAACAAACACGATTTGATCAATGATCCGTGGGGCAGTGCCTGCATTATCAAAAAACACGTGACCGAGGGGTTGGTCATGGCGCGAAAGGCACGGTTGCCAAAAGCGGTGCAAGCATTTATTCCTGAGCATCAAGGCACGATGGCGATCGCGTACTTCTATCACCAAGCCCAAGAACGGGCAAAAGCCGATCACACCATTACCGTAAATGAAGCAGATTTTCGCTACGACGGGCCTGCGCCGCAGTCACGGGAAACAGCACTGCTGATGTTAGCAGATTCGGCGGAAGCGGCACTGCGATCGCTGAAAGAGGCGACGCCCGAAGAGGCGTTAAATATGATCAATAAAATTTTGGCGGCTCGTTGGAAAGACGGTCAGTTAGACGATTCTGGGCTAACTCGAGAAGATATGTCTAAAATTGCTGAAGTGTTTGTGCGAGTGTGGCAGCAGTCTAATCACCAGCGAATTGCTTATCCAAAGGCTTGCAAATTGTAGAGAGGATGAGCGTGCTATTTAGTCGCATTTAGCAGTTTTAGCTGCCCACTGGGGAATTTTTTGACTTCTATCTAACTTGCTTTCTATCCAACTTGCTCTCTATCTAAAGAGATAAACAAATTTAGTCTCGCCAGAGTCTGAAGCTAGATACATAAATCTATACTTGCATCAGATAATACACGTAATTTCCTCTGAGTATTAAGTAAAAATTAAACTATCAAAGGTTCTATGGCAAGTCCTATCGAATTTAACTTGTTTGCTCCCTACAACAAGGGAGCTGCGATCGTAGGTTCTTTTTCCGATTGGCAGGAGATTCCAATGCAGAAGGGAAAAGATGGATATTTTCGAGTAACGGTCGATTTAGAGGATGGGACTTACCAGTACAAATTTCGCGTGCAGTCGAAAAGCTGGTTTTTTGAAGCCGATCAATGGGTCGATGTTACAGACCCCTACGCGACCAACATTGATGGTCAAAGTGCAAGCGAAAATTCTATTGCCCTGATCAAAGATGGCGATCGCATCGTTGATACTTACGTTTGGAAAAACGATGGTCATCCTTTGCCTGCCGATCACGAATTGGTGATCTACGAAATGCACATCGCCGATTTTTCTGGCGGTGAAGATGATCCTAAAGTTCGTGGACGCTATGCAGATGCGATCGCAAAGCTCGATTATCTATCTGAGTTGGGTGTGAATGCGATCGAGCTAATGCCAGTCAAGGAGTACCCCGGTGATTATAGTTGGGGATACAATCCGCGTCACTTTTTTGCGACAGAATCGAGCTATGGCGAAACCGCTGATTTGAAGCGCTTTGTGGATGAATGCCACGGTCGCGGTATCCGCGTCATCATGGATGGAATTTACAATCATTCTGAATCCTCTTCGCCGCTCACGCAGATTGATCATGACTATTGGTATCACCATGAGCCACGCGATCCTGATAATAACTGGGGACCTGAATTTAACTATGAATTCCACGATGAGAACTTAGATACTTTTCCGGCTCGTCGCTTTGTTGGCGATACCGTTCGCTATTGGGTTTCCGAATTTCATCTCGACGGCATTCGTTACGATGCAGCTCGGCAAATTGCCAATTATGATTTTATGCATTGGATTGTGCAACAAGCCAAAGAAGCGGCGGGTGAAAAACCGTTTTATAACGTTGCTGAACACATTCCCGAAACTACTAGCATTACCAATATTGATGGCCCGATGGACGGTTGCTGGCACGATAGCTTCTATCACTGCTTGCTAGAACACATGACGGGCGAGACGTTTGATTTAGAACGGCTTAAAGACGCGATCGATTGCAAACGCCAGGGCTTCATGGGCGCAACCAATGTCGTCAACTACCTGACCAATCATGATCACAATCATGTGATGGCAGAGTTGGGCGATCGCCAAATTCTAGATGAACCTGCCTTTCAACGCGCAAAGCTTGGAGCCGCTGTCCTTATGACAGCGGTGGGTGTGCCTCTAATTTGGATGGGGGAAGAATTTGGCGAGTACAAGCACAAAACCCAAGACCAAGCCAAAATCGATTGGACGTTGTTGGGGGGTGAACTCAATCGTGGACTGTTTGAGTATTACAAAGGTCTGATTGCGTTGCGGAAGGAAAATCACGCGCTCTATACCGAGAATGTGACGTTCTTCCACGAGAATCCAGACGGGAAGGTGCTGGCATACACGCGTTGGAATGATGAAGGCTCGCGGGTAGTAGTGGTAGCAAATTTCTCGGAGCAGTTCCTAGCGGGATACACCGTGGCTGATTTTCCAGAGAATGGAACCTGGCACGAGTGGACGGGAAATTATGATGTTGAGGTGAACGACAATGCTTTGATGACCGATCTAGGTGCGTTTGAAGCAAAGGTGCTTGTTTGGCAATAAGACGCGGATTGGCAGCAGATTTAATAGTGGATATAAAGGAACAGGTGGGTTCATCTATTCCTACTCAGTGAATCTGTTGCCACTTTAAGTCAAAATTAATTGCCTCTGTTGTACAAAAATCTCCGCTTTCTTCAAGAAAGCGGAGATTTTTGTACGTAGTTTTTGGAATTCACGCACTTATCCCTCTTTGGTCACTCTAAGCGGATGAAAATATCAGTTGTAAGTTGAGCCAATGC
>NZ_JCACKG010000077.1:0-18569 GCF_059505265.1 Myxacorys chilensis
AGAAACAACTGCTCCATTCTGCTTTTTCTCTCATAGATAAACCAGCCCTGCCCCCCGAATGCGGTAAAATCCCGTGGACGACCCAAACAATCGCCTGTCAAAAACTTACTCGACCGCTTACAGCTTCATCAAGCACAGGTGTTAGCATTCATGGCTGATTTTCGCGTCCCCTTTGATAATAATCAGGCGGAGCGAGACTTACGCATGATGAAACTCAAGCAAAAGATTTCGGGTGGATTTCGCTCGGTTGAGGGGGCGCAAATGTTTGGTCGAATTCCTGGCTATATTTCTACGCTCAAGAAGCAAGGGTTGAATGTCCTCGAAGCCCTTAAGCAAGTCTTCTTAGGCAATCCGACAATGCCAACTATCCTTCAACCTGAGTAGTTACGTTCTCCTTGTTAAATTCTTTGCTTGATTTCATGGCTAAAGCAGTTTCTGTCTTATCTTTTGTCATTGCTTTATCCTTTTAATGTTGTATTCGGATGCTTCCATCGTAGAAATAGGAATTAGGTCTCTGAGTACACAAACCTCACAATTTATTGCCTAATTCTCCTCAATCTCTTATTCTCTATCCTTTACTAAATGGGACTACCAACGGTATTGTCAGGTTAACCAGGATATAGAATAATCGTACTAGTTCAACCGTGATCGCAATCTGCTCTTTATGTATTCCGTCATCGATTTCCCGGCGAAATTATTAGCCATTGTGTTTGGCTGTATTACACCTTTCCTTTAAGCTACCGGGACATTGAGAAAATGATGCTCTATCGCGGCATTGAAGTGACCTACGAAACGAGTCGAGAATGGTGTCAAAAGTTCGGGCAGCAATATGCCAATCAGCTTCAACGCAAACGCCCCTACATCACAGATAAGTGACATCTCGATGAAGTAGTAGTGACGAACACGCTGCACATGTGCCAGAGGCAATAAAAAGCAACAATATTATTTGTGGCGGGCAGTGGATTCGGAGGGGAATATCTTAGATGTTTTGCTGCAACGGCAGCGGGATACAAAAGCGGCAGAGCGGTTCTTCCGTAAACTCCTCAAGAAACAAAACTTCGTGCCACGGGTGATTGTGACCGACAAACTCAAAAGTTACGGGGCAGCCAAGAAGCGAGTGATGAAGAATGTAGAACATCGACAGCATAAGGGGCTGAACAATCGAGCCGAGAACTCGCATCAACCGACCCGAACACGAGAGCGACGAATGCGGCGATTCAAATCCCCAGGACAAGCGCAACGATTTCTATCTGCGTTTGAATCCATTCGAGGACACTTTCATCCCAAGCAACATGAACTGAGTGCGAAACGATATCGAGAACAGATGCGCCAACGATTTGAGGATTGGCGAGAAGTCGCCTGTTTGAAAACTGTTGCGTGAAGTTGAGCGATTACAGCAACTCAAGAATCACAGTGCTTAATTTCGACTTTCTCCCGTTAAGTTGACAATACCGGTTTGTACCTCCCGCGATAAATTTCGTTTGGTTGCTAGTTGCGGCTTGAATCGCTGTGTTAGGTTCGTTGACTCGGAGATAAGCAAATGGTTTCATTGTTAAGGGAATTAGAAACGAAAGAGTTTGCTCTAGCGGGCTTGTAATCGAAATTGATTCGCTTGATTATGAATTCGCTTGAGTAGCTTCTTTCACTGCCGCGACAATGCCAGGATAGGCACTACACCGACAGATATTGCCACTCATGCGTTCTCGGACTTCTGCATCTGTCAACTCAACCTGTCCCTGCTGTCTGACATCTGCTGCAACTGCACTTGATGTGTCTGCTTTTGCTTCAGCTATAGCTGCTACTGCCGAGCAAATTTGACCCGGTGTGCAATAGCCGCACTGAAATCCGTCATGCTTAATAGGCCTGTTGGGAAATAGAGGAGAATAGTAAAGACAGAGAGAGGATGAGGGAAATGTTCAACATCGAACGGGCACTGAAGGAAGACCGATTGCTGCGGGCAATGACAGGATTAAACCGCAAAGCGTTTGATGCTCTGTTGCCCGCGTTTGAGGCAGGGTATGAGCAAACCTTGCACCAGCAACCTCGCCAACGAGCAATCGGAGGTGGACGCAAAGCACGCTTGGGCAATTCCCAGGACAAATTGTTTTACATCTTGTTCTACTTCAAGAGTTACCCCACCTTCGATTTAGCAGGATCGCTGTTTGACATTGACCGCTCTCAAGCTCATCACTGGATGCATCGCTTACAACCGATTTTAGAAGGCGCATTGAACCAGAAGATGGTGCTGCCGGAGCGCAAACTCACGAGCATTGAGGCATTTATTGAGCGCTTTCCAGGGATGGAACGAGTCATGATTGATGGCACAGAACGCCCGATTCAACGTCCCAAAGACCCAGAGCAGCAAAAACTGAATGACTCTGGCAAGAAGCGGCGGCATACTCGTAAGCATTTGGCAGCAGTGGATGAGCGCAAACGAGTGTTGGTGTTGAGTCAAGCCCGCGAAGGGAAACTGCACGATAAGAAGTTCCACGACCACGAGGATATAGCCGGGAGTGTGCCTGAGGAGATTCCCATTGAACTGGATTTGGGGTTTCTCGGAGTTGACAAGCAGTATGACAATATTCGTATTCCGCATAAGAAACCCAAAGGAGGGGAATTGAGTGAGCAACAGGAGGACAATCGAGCTTTAAGTCAATCCCGAGTGGTTTGTGAGAATGCCTTTGCGGGGGTGAAACGCTATGGTGCAGTGAGCGCAGTTTATCGCAATCGGATTGAGCAGTTTGATGATTATTTGATGTTGACTGCTGCTGGATTATGGAACTTTTACTTGATAGCAGCGTGAAAACTACGTCACAAACCGGAGGTGACAGAATTTCAACCTAATCCTAAACTATTTCCCAACAAGCCTAATGAATGCTGCCTGGACGGGGTGCAGTTCATTCCCGCTTGCTAAACTTTCAATCGTGGTAATCTCTGCATCGTCGTACATAACTGCTAGTGACAGACAGGAATTAATTCGCTGTCCGTTCACTAATACGGTACAAGCACCGCACTGACCGCAACCACAGCCTTTTTTAGTACCCGTCAAACCAATGCGATCGCGTAATGTATTCAGCAAGGTCACATGCGATTCAATCTGCAATGGATAGTCTTTGCCGTTGACTCGGAGTCTGATACTACTCGACTCCGAGCCTTGTGCAATCGAGGGAGTATCGCGCTTAGTTTGAGCGATCGTTCTTTTCGTAATTCCACTAAATGCACTCGTCACCGTACCAATGATGACTAGCTGACCAAATCGCCGCCTGAATCTAAAGTTCACTCATTAAGCTCCTATACAACTAGTAAAAATCTTCGCGTTTTTCAGTTTCAAGCTCTTATATTGCATCAGGCAGAAGCTATGCTGAAGCAAGTTTTTGATCGCGTATGTCCTTATATAGCGTGATGCGGGGATTGTCTTCGGCTATGAGAATCCGATTCATAAGCAGTGTTCGGTAATTCAAGAGAAATAATCACCGTTTTTACCACGAAGTCAGAAGAGCCAGAATTACTTGCGACACAACCATAATTACTGCGTAGCTCTTTCGATGGGCAATACTAGCACTTCGTGTACCGCTGTCGCTGCACTTCCACCTGTTTTGGTTCCCCCTCCAAAAACAGAAATTCGGTTTCCAACCGCTAACGCCCCTAATCCATGTCGTGGGGTAGGCAAGGGCGGTAGTGCTTCCCATTTGTCGGTTTTCGAGTCGTACACCCAGCTTTCAGCAAAAACTTTCTGCTCTGGAACCCATTGTTCACCGCCAAAAACGTAGAGTTTGCCGTTGAGTGCGGTTGCAGCCAGGCCCCCTTGCGCTTGAGGCATCGGCGATCGCGTCTCCCACCGATCAAGATTCGGATCATAAACCTCAAGATTTGGCACGTTCACCTGCCGTGCAGTGCCATCGGCATTCTTGGAAAAATTGCGACCACCCACCACGTAGATTTTTCCATCAATAGTAGCCGACGCTGCACTGTTTCGCGCTGTCGGTGCATCAGCACGGACTGACCAACCGTTGGTCAGTGGATCAAAGACTTCGTTTCGCACACTGTCAATGTGGTCATTGAACAGCCGAGCGTCTTCAGTGGCTCGAACGCGACCACCAATCAGGTATATCTTGTTATCAACCACTGCGGATACAGCCTCTGCGCGCGCCACTGGCAGGTCAGTACCGCTAGTCCAAGTATTAGAGGCGGGATCATAGATAAACATCGTCGGCTGCGCCTGCCAGTTCGGAAACCCGCCCGTGAAGCCGCCAACACCATACAGCAAACCCCTTACCGCTGACAGCGTGATGTGATGGCGTGCGTCAGGTAACGGTTTCAATACAGTCCAGGCATCTCTGGCAGGGTCGTAAGACTCGAAATGATCGGTGAATCCAGGGTTTTGGCTGAGGAACCCGCCGACCACATAAAATTTTCCGTCTAAAACTTCTGGATAAAGCTCTTGTCGAGCGATCGCTGGCGGCGCAGCTTTAGTCCAAGATGGCAGTTGGCTTTGCGCTTGATTCTGTGCCTGTGATGTCTTGAAGAGATTGGGCAGCAAGGCAGCAGCAGCGGCGGCACCAAATCCTAACAAACCCAGTGCAGAGCGACGGGAAACAACTCGCCTAGTTGCTGGATGAGAATAATTGTTATCTTGAGCGACGTCATCTTTCGGGTTACTATTCGTCATTACCTTGTCCTCCTACTTTTGTATTCTGATGTGTTCGTGCTGTAAGCTGCTGAAAGCTATTGAGCCGGGGGACGTAGAAGTATTTTGCCGCAAGCGCGCCCTGAGGCACTGTAAGCGAGACCATCCTGTACACTGCTGAGATGGAAGGTGCGATCGCATTCTTGTCACGATGTGGAATTGATTCTCCAAACCCGATCGCGATGGTGATTAAGAGTACACCCCCCCCCAACCGCTAGCACTCCGTAGACCGATCGCCAACCCGTAACAACCAGAACCCTCGCACCGATTATGGGTGCAATCATTGGCGCGATGCTCGTCACGAGATTGATGTATGAGAACTGCGCTCGTGCGGCGGAACCCTCAAACAGGTCACGAACGATTGCCATCTCTAGTACGGCGGCAGCACCTGCACCTGCACCTGCGATAAAGCGCCAAGTAATTAGCGCATCGATTGAGGGCGCGATCGTACACATCACATTAGCGAGTGTGAAGACCCCACAACCCATTAATAGAATCGGGCGGCGACCGTAGCGATCAGAAAACGGACCAAAGACCAGTTGCGCGATCGCAAAGCCAGCCATGAATAAACTGAGGGTCAAACCTGTGGCAGCAGGGGATGCATTGAAGGACGTACCAAGTGCAGCAAGGGCGGGCAATCCCATATCGATCGCTAAGGGCGGTAATGCAGCCAGGGCACCTAGCAGCAGAGTAAACCCCAAAGAGTTCGGTCGAATTTGCATAGTTCTTTTCCCAATTCCGATGTCTGCTGACTAATGGCAAAAATCGGTCAGTTTCTAGCTAGGCAGCGCAGCGGGCGACCATGCACCAATTTGATGCAGCATCCCGAACCAATCTTCCAAGTGCCAGGTGTGCGAAATGCGATCGCCGTCGAAGTGATGAAACTCGTGCAATGCGATCGAGATGGGCTTTCCCGCCGCCTGAAGTCCAAAGATTTCTCCTCGGTGGGTCGCAACCATGCGCGCCCGCACACCAGCACGGTCTGGTTGTGCAATCACGTCGTCAATCACGATCTGCAAGTCCGGAAAGGCAGCAAAGAACATCTGCATGAGTGGCTTGAAACCCTCACGACCATTATCTTGACCGGGCGCGAGCGGAATGTCCTGCCAGTCCGAAGTCACGGCTTCGTCAAGAAGACTGGGGTTTTTATCGCTGAACGCTTGGTAGAACGCTTCAAGCGATCGCTCTTGCGCCACTGTCAAAGCTGAAGTTTGAATCGTTACTGATGAATGCATAGAATCCTCGGTTGATGACAAACACGAATGAAACTATGTCGATCATTGCATGCTGTTTATGATGTGTCCAATGCATATTGAGAATGTAAATCATGTCAATAATGGTATGATTGAAGTTATGACTCAACAGTTCCCTAACCTCTCCCGCATCGACCTGAACCAACTTCTGGCTCTACAAGCCATGCTGGAGGAGAAACACATTACTCGTGCCGCTCTCCGCGTCTCGCTCAGTCAGCCCGCGATGAGTCGGGTGCTGAGTCGAATGCGGGCGGCGCTCGGCGATGATCTGCTCGTCCGTAGTGGCGTGGGGTACGAACGAACACCGCGTGGCGATCGCTTGCTGCAAGAATTAGAGGCTCTCCTGCCTCGCCTCAACGCGGCGATCGCAAGCAACGACTTCGATCCTGCTATTTCGCAGCAATATTTCCGAGTCACAGGCACCGACTATGCAGTCGCCGTGATCGTCAGCGGTGCGGTACGGCTCTGTCGCAAGTTTGCTCCGGGCGTTCGCGTCGAGGTCATTGGCTGGGCACCAGAGAGTTACCGTTACGTAGAAACGGGACGCTGTGACTTGGCACTCGGTGTGGGCAGCGTACCAACCCCGCCCAAGGGACTGAAGGTGGAAGTGCTGTACCACGAGCAGTTCATCTGCCTCATCAGCGCGGACAACCCATTTAAGCACGAGCGTTTTTCTTTAGACGGATACCTATGTCGTCCCCATGCGATCGTCGCCACCGCAGAAGGGCAGCAAACCATGATCGATCGGCCGCTGGCTGATCTGGGCAAGGCAAGAGAGATTATGTTCCAGTGCCCCTACTTCATGGCAACCGCACTTAATATTGTGGGCACTGACCTGATATTCACCGTCCCCATGCGTGTCGCACTCGAACTCTCAAAGTCAGCAAACCTTCGCCAAGTATTACCACCTCAAGAGATTGGTGATTTCCCCTACACCATGATCTGGCATCCTCGGCTCGACGGTGATTCTGGGCAGTCCTGGTTCCGTGACCAGATTCGGGCGACGGTGAGACGAGAGTGAGAAGGTTGTGTGCATAAACCTGATTGACTGACATGCCTCTCCTCTAGGATGACCTGTAAAGCAAGAAGTTGATTCAGGTCGAGGCGAGAGATTGGGGAACTGCTGAGCCATGACTTCAATATATACCAATATTGGTATGAAGATTATTTCTAATATGCATTGGACACATCACATATGCGTTGCAATAATCGTAGTAACTTTATTTGCACTCATCATTAACCAAGAATTCCATGCATTTATTAGCAATGATTCAGACTTTAGTACTGACAGTTGCACAAAAGCGATCGCTTGAAACGTTTTATCGAGCATTCAGCGGGAAAACCCCCAGGTTTAAGCAATTACCTATAGTGATCGTTAAAGCTGACTCTAGGAGGTCATTATGAACATGAAACGTCGTAGATTCTTGGGCATTATGGGAGGTGCCAGTGTCGTTGTCAGTCTTGCTAATGTCTTGACGCATGGCATCAAATCTCATGCACAGCAGCTATCAGGTGCTCTTGCCGAGAGCTTCCGGCGCAGGTCGAGAGAGGCTGAAGCCCGTGGCCTAGCCGAGCCGTTTAAGGGTATCACCACGAACGGCGATGTTGTCCCAGGTCTCTTCCCCATCCGCTCGACCGGAGTTTCCACCGCGCCCGTTCGCAGTGCTGCCGAGACTTTCCTCGCCACTTTGACCCCAGCGCAACGCACCAAGACGGTGTTTTCGGTTGACGACCCGGAATGGCACAAGTGGATGAACCAGCACTTCTACATCCGGCAGGGCACGGGCTTCTACGAGATGACTGAGGCTCAGCGCGAGGTGGCATTCAACCTGTTGCGAGCCTCGCTCAGCGCTAAGGGATTGGAGCAGTCGTGCGACATCATGCGGCTCAACCACACCTTGGGCGAGCTAAATAACAATAACTTCGAGGAATATGGCGAGTGGCTCTTCTGGATTACGGTGATGGGCACACCTTCAGACACGGAGCCGTGGGGCTGGCAACTCGATGGTCACCACCTGATCATCAACTACTTCGTACTGGGTGACCAGGTGGTGATGACACCCACTTTCATGGGTTCCGAGCCAGTGACGGCTAACTCCGGCAGGTACAAAGGCACGACCGTGCTGCAAAGTGAACAGAACAAGGGTCTGGCACTGATCAACGCGCTCGATGATGCACAGCGTAAGAAGGCTATCATAGAGGTTTCCAAGACCCGCAACAATAACGTGGGCGAAGCGTTCAGTGACAACGTCGTTCTCGACTACGCAGGCATTCGCGCTACAGAGTTCACCGCCAATCAGAAGGCACAATTGCTCGATTTAATCGGTGAGTATGTAGGAACTATGCGCGACGGGCACGCGACGGTTAAGATGGACGAGGTACAGCGGTATCTAAACGAAACTCGATTCGCTTGGATCGGCGGGACGGAACCGAACAGCGTCTTCTATTACCGTATCTACAGCCCGGTGATCTTGATCGAGTTCGATCATCAAACGCCGATCGCTCTGCGGTATTTAGAACGGGGTCAGCCTACGCGCGAACACATCCACACCGTAGTGCGAACGCCGAATGGGAACGACTACGGGAAGGATCTACTCCGGCAGCACTATCAGCAGCACCCGCACCCGCATAGGCATTGAATGATTTAGTTCCCCGCGTGAAGTCGTCGATCGAATGAAGATAAACATTCGACGAGGAGTACTAAAATGCATCGATCGGACAGAGCGGCTAAGCATAAGACAGAGCAGTTTTGCGATATCGTATCAGCGTGATGCGACTGAATTATGGTTGTAGTTCATATCAATCCGCATGAGTGACGCGATTAAGACCTACGATTCGATGTCTGAACTTTATGCTTCCTTTGGCGGCAGGCTAGAGCAAGACGTTGGTTTTACGATTCATCGAAATGAGGAACTTTATCCCAATGCTCCAATTAAGTCTCCAACGTTTCGGGCAAACTTCTACTCAGTTCTAATCCTGCGCGAAGGGCGAGGTCGCTACCTCATTGACGACCAATCCTATGTGACTCGCGGCAACACCATTTATTTCACAAATCCCGGTCATTTAAAGGGGTTCGAGGTTGATGAAACATTACAGGGATATATCATCAGCTTCTCAGAATCATTCCTGAAGCAATATGTTCATGAGAATGTTTTTGATGAATTTCCATTTCTAATTGCTGAAGTTGCGCCACCAAACTACCCCGATCGCGAAGTCTTTCAAATCTTTGACGACTTAGGTGGCCAATTGTTGTATGAATATCAGTCGGATTCTGCATACAAACATAAAGTGATTGGATGTTTAACAGTGGTGTTGCTCCTCAAAATTAAAGAGCGGTTTTGGAAGGCATATGATCCACTGACTGAAGCTTCAACTAGCTCGGACATCACACTGACATTCAAACGCAACCTTGAAGCGCACTTTCGCGATCTACTGGATGGCAAGTGCGATCGCTTGTTCCAGGTACAGGACTATGCCCAGGCACAGTATCTGCATCCCAACTATTTCAGCACCGTCATCAAATATAAAACAGGTAGATCAGTCAATAGCTGGATTGCGGAGAAAACGATCGCGGAAGCAAAGGCAATGTTGGCGCGATCGTCGGAATCAGTCCAGGAAATTGCAGCTCGCTTGGGATTTAAGGACGCAGGTCACTTCTCCCGTTTCTTCAAAAAACACACTGAACTGTCGCCTTTGAGCTTCCGGCAAAGTTCATCAAGCTAGGTGTGTTCAATCACGACCATTGATTCTCTTAAACTTAGAAATGAACAAGCCTGTCGAGAAAATATCCATGTCCTATGTTGGTTGAGTCAGGCTTAATAGAAATTAAGAAGACGCAGTGAAAGCGATCGCTAGAAGATATCTGCTGAACTTCTCTGCAAAGCCAAGCTGATTGACTTATCAACATTGGAGAGTAAGACATGAATACTGAGCGATTAGCGCAAAGCGCAACTCCGCCAAAGCCACCTCGTCGATTACCTCCATTTATTCTCTTTGCTGCATTTCTGAGTACGTTTTATATCGGACTCATTGGTCCAATCTTGCCAGCTTTAGTCGAGCAATATGGTGGAAATGCCTTCACCATCGGACTGTTGTTTTCTAGCTATTCTTTCGCACAATTCCTCAGTGCGCCCAGCCTAGGAGCAATTAGCGATCGCTACGGGCGACGAGTGATCATGCTAGTGAGTTTGTGTGTCGCAGTTCTTGGCTTTTCGATGTTTGCGATCGGTGGAGAACTGTGGGTATTATTCGTGGGCTGGATGATCGTCGGCGTGTCTGACTGTTGGATTGGCACCGCTTTTGCCTATGTAGCAGACACAACCAAATCTAGCGATCGCACTCGCTACTTTGCTTTTCTAACTGCTGCAATTGCTTCAGGGTTTATTGTTGGACCAACCACAAGTGGTTTTGTCGCCCGAATTAGCCCTGTTACGCCGCTCTATGTGTTGATCGCGGTGCTCGGTTTTGCTGCCATCTGGGGCTATTTCTCAATGCCAGAAAGTTTGCCACCTGCACAACGAGCGACTGTACTTCCGCTCAGTCACTTAAATCCACTGACTCAAGCGCGTGACATCTTACAATTTCCGCAACTCCGACTGCTGCTTTTGAGTTATCTGCTGTTCTGGTCGATTGTGATTGTGCCTTCGTCCAACTTACCCAGTTTGCTTTCCGATCGCCTCAATTGGACTCCAGAGCAAATTTCTCCTTTATTGATCACTTTCGGGATCATTGTTGTCTTAGTTCAGCTTGTCGTCTTGCCGCTGCTGCTGCGACGGTTTCAAGAAATTCGTCTGGCAATTGTGGGTGGATTGATCGCAGGATTTGGATTTTTTCTAATCGGTCTATTTCCAGTTACAGGCGCTTTACAACTGGTTTATGGAGGCATGGTGGTCTACAGCATGGGACAACCGCTCGTACAGACCTGCCTCACCGGAGCAATGTCAAAAAGCATGAGCGCGGATCTCCAAGGGCGGGTTCAAGGCAGCATTGCTGCGGTCATGGCACTCGCACAAGTAATCGGACCGCTGTGGGCAGGTTGGCTATACGAAGCCGTGAGTCCAGCCGCTCCCTATTGGGCAGCTACAGTTCAAGTGCTTATTGCTGTCGCGGTTATGCTGATCGCACTTCCAAGACTCAAGCGTCTGAATCAGCAAAATCGTGCAATGAATAATGAACTAAATCAATATCACTAGCTTCCCTCATTAATCAAAGGAGCAAGATTATGAAATACCGCAAACTTGGAACCACAGACGCGCAAGTCTCAGCGTTGGGATTGGGCTGCATGGGAATGTCCGACTTCTACGGCGATCGACAAACCGATGATACTGAAAGTATTGCAACTATTCGAGCCGCGATCGATCTGGGCATTAACTTTCTTGACACAGGCGACTTTTACGGCATGGGTCACAATGAACTGCTGATTCGAGAAGCGATCAAAGAAATTCCCCGCGACAAAGTATTCATTGCAGTGAAGTTTGGAGCATTGCGCGATCACAAAGGTGGCTTCAACGGTGAAGATAGCCGTCCGGTTGCTGTGCAGAACTTTCTGGCTTATAGCTTGCAGCGTTTGGGGGTAGATTACATCGATCTGTACTATCCATCGAGAGTCGATTCCAATGTGCCGATCGAGGACACAATTGGCGCGATCGCAGACTTGATTCAAGACGGCAAAGTACGCTACGCGGGACTCTCAGAAGCCAGTGCTGAAACTTTGCGGCGAGCAGCTCAAGTGCATCCGATCGCGATGCTGCAAACGGAATACAGTCTGTGGACGCGGGAGCCTGAAACTGAAGTGTTGCCCGTGTGCCGAGAATTGGGAACGAGTTTAGTTGCTTACTCACCGCTGGGACGCGGCTTTTTAACCGGAGCCTTTCAATCTCCCGATAACTTTCCACCTGACGATTGGCGGCGGCACAATCCCCGCTTTCAAGGCGAGAACTTTTATCGCAACCTAGAACTGGTCGAAAAAGTCAAGCGAATTGCTGCCCAAAAGCAGTGTAAGCCTGCTCAACTTGCGCTCGCTTGGCTGTTGGCAAAAGGCGAAGACATCATCCCGATTCCCGGAACAAAACGCCAATCACGGCTGCACGAAAATGCGGGTGCAGTGGACATTGTGCTGACTGCTGACGAACTACAACAAATTGAAGCAATCTTGCCGATCGGCGCTGCTGCCGGAACTCGCTATCCTGAAGCACTCATGCACTTCGTTAACCGTTAGTTAGACCGCAGCTTGATTGAAGCACCGACATCTATCTGAATGCTCCCCATCATCAGACAAAACAATTTCGCCCTTCAAAAGGCTGAAGCAATTACAGGAGAATCTAATCGTGCAAAACACTCCTCAACAAATGAAAGCAATGGCTGTTAACGAGTTCGGTGGACCCGATAAGCTGACTTTGCATACCTTACCTGTGCCTACGGTAGATTCGAGCGAAGTTTTAATTCGCGTTGAGATCGCTGGAATTGGTATCTGGGACGCGATGGAGCGCGAAGGTACACTGGTGTATAACGAAGTCCACTTTCCGCGCGTGCTGGGCGGCGAATGTGCGGGCACCGTTGTTGCCATTGGCGACGGTGTTGAGCGTTTTGCCGTCGGCGATCGCGTTTACGCACAGAGCTTCATGAACGACAAGGGTGGTAGCTATGCCCAATACGTTGTTGTCTCTGAAAAAACGGTTGCGCCGATGCCCGATGGTCTCGATATCTTGATGGCGGGCGGACTACCTATTGCCGGAGCGACGGCGCTAAGCAATTTGCAAGCACTGGGGACAAGTAACGAAACCAAATTGATACTGTGGGGCGCGAGTGGCGGTGTCGGTCACGTTGCGCTTCAACTGGCTAAGCGCATGGGAGCAAGCGTTTTCGCGATCGCGTCGGGTGCAGACGGCGTAGAGCTAGCCAAGCGTTTGGGTGCCGATGAAGTGGTGGACGGACGCGGTGACGACGTTGGGCAACGCGCCCGCGCCTTTGCGCCCGATGGCTTTGATACTGCGCTGGTGCTGACGGGCGGTGATGATATTCAATCCACGCTGGGTTTGGTTCGTCAGGGCGGGATCATCGCCTTTCCGAACGGCGTGATGCCTGAACCTAAAGCGCCTGATGGCGTGGAACTTAAGAAGGTAAATGGCTTCGCCGATCCCATGTTGTTTGATCAACTCAACCGATTGATGAGCATTGGTAAGTTTCAAGTTCACATCGCGCAAATATTTCCACTCGAAGAAGCCGCGCAAGCGCAGGAAGCGATGAAACAGCATTATCTGGGCAAAATCGTGTTGCGCGTGAGCGACAAATAAGAGTCGAGCGAATTTCAAATCACAACAACTCTACTCTCAACAAACTCTGTGCCCAGCCAAGCATTGATCAAGTATTCGGGCACCTATTACACTATTTTGGAGACAGATCATGGATCTTTCTAACAATACGGTACTCGTCACGGGTGGTGGCAGTGGCATTGGTCTGGCGATCGCCAAGCGTTTTCTTGATGCTGGCAGTCGGGTGGTGGTTTGCGGTCGTCACGAAGGCAAACTTGCAGAAGCGCGTACGGTCAATCCCGGCTTAGAAACCCGCGTAGCCGATATCGCAAATGCCACTGACCGCGAGAAACTCATCGCTTGGACGATCGCGCAATACCCAGACTTCAACGTGCTTGTGAACAATGCTGGGATTCAGCGACGCGAGCGATTCTTAACCGATACCGCCGACTGGTCGAGCCGACAGAAGGAAATCGCAATCAATCTGGAAGCACCAGTACATCTGGCATCGCTGGTGCTAGAGCATTTTAGTGCACAGCCACAAGCAGCGATTATCAATATCTCATCGGGTTTGGCGTTTGTGCCAGCCCTGTTGGTTGTGTCGCAAAAATGGTAAGGTGTGGAAGCTCAATTTTCTCTAGCTCTGCTCTAAATGACGACTGATTCCTCGTTCAAATGGCGGCACTTTTTGCCAGAAATCATCTTGCTAAACGTGCGCTGGTATTGTCGTTATTCCTTGAGCTACCGAGACTTGGAGGAGATGATGGCGGAGCGCGGAGTCGCCGTGGTGTCCTACGGAGCTTCGCGAAGCGAACACATTCGACCCTCAATCGTTGGGTTTTGAAATTTGCCCCAGAACTCGACAAACGCATCCGTCCATTTCTGAATCCCACAAACGATTCGTGGAGAGTCGACGAAACGTACATCAAAGTGAAAGGCGAGTGGAAATACCTGTACCGAGCGGTGGATTCGCAGGGCAATACCCTGGACTTCATGCTGAGTGCGAAGCGGGATGGAAAGGCTGCGGCGCGCTTTTTTCGCAAAGTGTTGGGAGCCAAGCATACTCAAACTCCACGGGTGAGTCGCTGCGCGAGCTTCGAAGAACTCACAGTCGATAAAAACGCCGCTTATCCAGTCGCAATCAATGAATTGAAGCAAGACCAAACCTTGAAAGCCGAGACCGAATTGCGGCAGCGCAAATACTTGAACAACATTATCGAGCAAGACCATCGGAACATCAAACGGATTGTCAAACCAATGATGGGATTTCAATCATTCAACACGGCAAGGAGAACGTTGCGCGGGATAGAGGCAATGGCGATGATGCGTAAAGGACAAGTGAAAGGAATCAAACAAGGGGATAGTGTATCTGGAGCAAGATTTGTTAATGAACTCTTTGGAGTGATGGCTTAAAGCAACACAAACGAGACCAGTTCGTTTGTCACTTTAAAGTCTTTGCGACAGAACCCTATCTTTAGCGGTTGTTGAGGTTCAAGCTAGAACCTTTCAATCCAGCGGTCTCGCCACATTCCTGGGCTGAAGGGCCTGTTGTTTCGTAAAATGCCGCTTCCGCCGCCGCCTGGTCTGCCGCTTTCGTGTAGCGCCGGAAGCTTTGCACCGAGCGGTGGCGCGTTAGCGTCATCACATGATAGGGATTCATCCCCTTGAGCACCAGATTGGTGGCAAACGTGTGGCGACAGCGGTGAGCATGAAACTGGATGCCCGTCTTCTGAGCGATCGCATCCACGACCTTGTGAATGCCCTCATAACTCAGCCGTTGTCCCGCATTGCGGCGAGAATGAGACACAAATAATGGGCTGAGCGATTGCACCTCATCTCCTTGACCTCGTCGCCAAGACAAATAAGCCTCCACCCGTTGGCTCGCCTCTTGCGTTAACGGAACTGCCCCTTTACTATCCGCCTTTGCCGCGCGAATGGTCAGTCGCCGTCCATCAAAATTCTCACAATTTAGGGCAGACACTTCATTGGCGCGCAAGCCGTGCATCAACACTGACATCAGCGCTAAATTTCGTTCTGGTAGTGAGCCTTGCAGGATGGCCTGCTCAATCTGTTCTACCTCTGCATCGCTCAGATTCTGAGCCTCGGGTTCGACCAGTTTAGGAAGGGCGACCTCGAGCGTTGGGTCAACCGTCAAGTAGCGCGATCGCGTCATCCAACCGAAAAAGTTCTTGACCGTTCCCAACACCCGCCGCACCGTAGCATCTGACAATACCCGTTGATCCGTCTCTAACTCCCTCCGCATTAAATGCGCTTTGAATTGGGCGATTTGACGTGGTGTAGTCTTCGCCCAGCTTCTATCATGCCAACTCAGAAACTGCTGCAAGTCCTGGCGATAGGCGTTCTGAGTTCTGGGAGCCAGCGATCGCGCCTGCAAAAATTCCTCCACCCGCAGTTCCCGCAAATCACTCGGTTCTGAAACCGATTTTTCAGTGTGGAGGGGCTCCCGATGGACTGGAAGAATTTGGATTTCTGGAATCCCTCTGGGCTTTGGTTCCAAAATTGCCTCACTTTCTGATTACAGATAATCATCATTAGCTGGAATATGACCAGCATACGACATCCACGAAGGAGCACAATGAAAAGTACGGTAAAATTTAGGCAGCTATCAGCGTTTGAGGAAGATTCATGCCGTCGCCTTTCCCCGGAATGAACCCTTATTTGGAACATCCTACGTTCTGGTCAGAATTTCACAGCCGCCTGATTGTTGAACTGTCCAATGCGCTGATCCCAAGTCTCCGTCCCAAGTACTACGTCGGAGTTGAGACACGCACCTATACCGACGAGGGCGAAGAAGAATTGCTGGTCGGCATTCCTGATGCTTTGATATTGCCATTGGTAGAACACCAAGAAAATCTGCGATCGTCAGAAGTGTCAGACGTTGCCGTGCAAACGCGCCCGACCCAGGTTCGCCTCCCCGTGCCCGTTGAAGTCCGAGAACGGTATCTGGAAGTCCGAGAGGTGGGAACAAATACGGTTGTCACAGCAATCGAGATCTTGTCCCCTAAAAATAAGCGCAGAGGAAAGGGGCGGACGGCATACGAGAAAAAGCGTCAGCGCGTGTTAGGAAGTTTGTCGCATTTAGTTGAGATCGACTTGCTGCGTGGAAATTTGCCCATGCCGATGACGGGGACAACTGAGAAGGTTGATTATCGGATTGTGGTGAGCCGGGAAGCGAATCGCCCCACCGCCGACTTGTACGGCTTTAGCTTGCGAGAATCCATTCCTCACTTTCCACTGCCCCTAAAGCCGGAGGACGCTGAATTGACTGTGAACCTGCAAGACGTCTTCGATTGCGTTTACGACTTAGGCAGTTATGACGTGCGGATCGATTATCAACAGCCCGTTCCCCCACCTGCTTTGTCTAAGGGTGATCAGCAATGGGTGAATGAGTTACTCGCACCACTGCGGGGGACATAATGCCGAAGTCATTGCCCGAAAAGTGTCGCCTGTGTGCCAAACTGCCTGCAACGGAGGCAAAGCAACGGCATGGGGTGGAAGGCGACGGTTGCTGGGATTCACGAGTCTGTCCGAATCGCCGCTCCTATGCGCGGCACCGCGATCGGCGCAATCAACAACGCAATCAGAAACGCTGGGCAGAACAAGGCCGGATCACAGTTCAGCTGGATGATGACCCCTTAGCCGCAGACACACTGGCACAAATTCGCCAGCATTCGGGCATGAAGCAGATTCAGTTTGAAACCGAGTTACCGGATGCAGGCTATTCTGCCGTCTTGAAAGTGTATCGTCGAGCGGTGGATGCACCCCTCGTGGCGATCTCCGGTGAAGTCTGGTGTGGACGCATCAAGGAAGCCGAGATTGTACCGATTGCTTGTGCCACGTTAACGCCTCGCCAAGTCGAAATCTACGTTGAGCGATTGCTAAAGAAACTGAGCGAAGTATACGGAATTCGCAAATTCGCCGCACTAGAAGAACTGGCACCGGAGTTGTATTCGTTGCCGACTGATTAAAGAGGATGAATCATGGCTCGAAAGCAGCAATTTCAACGCTCAAGCCAAGTCGTGCAACTCGAACTCTGGACTGTGATTGAAAGTGCAGGAGATGTTCCAGAACAAGCAGACCTTGAGCAAATCTGGTTGATTCTAGACGTGGCGCTCGATTCCTTGAGTGTGCGATCGCAGTTGAAATTAGCGGGCGATGTGATTGATCGTATGGCGCAAATTATTCACGATCGCGCGTTGTTGACAATTGAAGAAATTCACCATATCGGCAATGCAGAAGGACCAATCATGCCGCTGGGGGCGTTTGACCGCTTTGTGCGGCAATCGATGCAAGTCAATTTGGCCCCCTTTGTTGAAGCTCCTCCGGGTCCACCGAGAGCTTCTCAAGTGGGGAACCATTCTGACTTTCCGGATGATGGGCGATCTATCGCCGAAATTGATCAAGCGGCCCTTTTGGAGGCCCTGGATGCAGAACCAGAGCTTGACGAGCCGGAGAGTTACCAAGGCGCACTTGCGATCGCGCACAGCGAGAATGTTCAGGATTGGATCAGTGCAGTCCAGCAGTGTTTTGCAGCGCAGCCGCATCGCTCGATGCTATGGGTCGACCTGACGAGGGCGATGAAGGATCTGAGTACTGCAGAAGATAATGAGCCCCGAAGTGTCTGGGTCAAAACTTGGTTAGCCCTATTGCTCGGTGAATACCGATTGGAGCAACGAGGGGAGTTCTATGGAGCCGAAACCCTCTGGGTAACCCGGGAGTAGACGGTGACCCTGTTCACTATGCTGGGCGTAGAATTCTGAACCGTTCTGCCAAGCTGAGGAATTTTGAGAGTGCAGGAATACTGGGTTTTCTATATTCATCACTACAGCGCATCGGATAATCAGTTGAAGGACATCGATCGCCACTGATAAATGCTGATAGAGAAGGTGTAACAATTTCTCATTAAAGGGATACCTTAATAGTTACTTCGTACTATTAAGAATTGAAAGGTGGCTCAGCGCGGGTAAGTGAGATGCGAAAGATTATTCATGTGGATATGGATGCCTTCTATGCCTCAGTAGAGCAACGGGACAACGTAGCTTATCGAGGTAAACCGCTGGCAGTCGGTGGCTCTCCAAATACGCGGGGGGTGGTCTGCGCTGCTAGCTACGAGGCGAGACGATTTGGCATTCACTCGGCCATGTCCTCTAAAGTCGCGCTCCAACGCTGTCCTCACTTGATTTTTGTGTCCCCTCGGTTTGAACTCTATCGGGCAATCTCAGCTCAGATCCGCCCCATTTTTGAGCGTCATACTGACATGATCGAACCGATCGCCCTCGATGAAGCCTATCTTGATGTGAGCGAGAATAAGTCAGGGCTGCCCTATGCGACGGCGATCGCACGAGAGATCAGAGCCGC
>NZ_JCACKG010000078.1:0-17660 GCF_059505265.1 Myxacorys chilensis
AGAGATTTTATTTGCTTTGCTTCCCCTGCCGCTTCTAACTAGCAACTTAAGTTACATATATTGCGCTGTTAGAAGCAGGAAGCGGGCTGTTTACCGTTAGCAATTCTTCCGAGCCTGGCTCCGTCAATGGGCGTGTGAGCCGCGCCGACTTTCGCAGATATATTGAACAGCAGCACCTCCGCGAGAGATTTCCGGGTGTGCAGGGAATTGGCTTCTCTCGGCGATTTTCGACAAGTGAGAAAGCGGTGTTACTGGCGGAGATGAAGCAGCAGGGAATTAGAAATTTCGCCATAAGACCAGACGGTAACCGCAACGAATATCACGCCATTCTGCATCTAGAGCCGCTCGACCAACGTAATCAAGGCGCGATCGGCTATGACATGTTCACAGAGGCAAGGCGACGGGCAGCGATGGAGCGGGCGCGAGATACTGGGCAGCCGTCTGCGACAGGTCGTGTCACTCTGATTCAAGAGACCGAGCAGGATAAGCAGACAGGCTTCCTGATTTACGTTCCTGTCTATCAAAACGGTGCGCCGTTAACCACCGTTGCCCAGCGACGAGCCGCGCTTCAAGGCTTTGTCTACAGTCCTTTCCGCACAGGCGATCTGATGGCGGGCATCTTTCCAGAGGGGCAATTGCAATATGTTGATTTCCAGCTTTACGATGGAACGCCGTTAAACCCAACGCAATTACTCTACCGCTCTAAAAATGTTCAATCAGAAACTGCCCAATCAGACGGTTCCTACACGCCTCATTTTACTAAAACCGTTACCTCTAACGTGGCGGGACGTTCCTGGAGCCTAGTATTCACGTCTCGACCAGAACTCGATAGTTTCTCTCAGCAGAGTTTCGTGCTTCCTATCTTGGGAACGGGCATCCTGGTGAGTTTGGTGTTATTTCTACTGACCCGATCGCAGGTGAAATCGCTACTAAAAGCCGAAGATGCCGCGATCGCTCTGCAATGCAGCAATGAGCGTTTGGCTCTGCTCTATAGTATGTCGAGCAGTTTACTGCTGCACGAGCAGCCAAAGGTATTTATTGCGAGTTTGTTTAGTCAACTATCGCAGCAGCTTGATCTTGAGGTGTATTTGAACTATTTGCTTGATGCAAACCAGCAGACGTTGAGGCTAAATGCCAGTAGCGGCTTGTCCCCATCGATGCTGCAATATGTAGAGGAGCTGAAGGTTGGAGAAAGTATCTCGGGTCGGGTAGCGCAGCAGAAACAAAGAGTTGTAATAGAGCGAGTGAATCAAACCGTCGATACAGAGGTGCTGCGATCGCAAGGATTAACCGCGTATGCCTGTTATCCGTTGATCGCTCGCAATCAGTTGATTGGTACATTGGCGTTTGGTAGCCGCGATCGCTCGGTGTTTACACCAGATGAGTTGACGTTGCTACAAGTGGTTTGCGATCAAGTTGCGGCTGCCATAGAACGGGCGGCTTTGGTCGAGCAATTGCGGCAGCAAACCGAGGATTTACAAGAAGCGAGTCGGCTGAAAGACGAATTTCTCGCAACGCTCTCTCATGAATTGCGGACTCCGATGAACGCGATGTTGGGGTGGACTTCGCTCCTGAGGAGCCGCAAATTTGATGCAGCGGCTACGATTCGGGCGCTCGAAACGATTGAACGCAATACCAAATCTCTCAATCAGTTAATTGAAGATTTGCTCGATGTGTCTCGAATTGTCACCGGAAAGCTGCGGCTTCAGCGTCATCCGGTTGAGTTAGCTCCGATTGTGAATGCCGCGATCGAGACGGTGCGATCGTCGGCAGATGCTAAAAAGATTTACATCCAAACCACGCTAGAGCCGCTTGAAAGTCCTGTTTTGGGAGACGCAACTCGACTTCAGCAGGTGATTTGGAATCTGATGACAAATGCGATCAAGTTTACTCCCCCTGAAGGACACATCAAGGTTCAGTTAACTAGGGTGTCTCACCCCTCTTCTTCTAGCGTTGAGTCTTACGCTCAAATTCAAGTAGTTGACACTGGAGCGGGAATCTCGCCTGAGTTTCTACCCTACGTGTTCGATCGCTTTCGGCAGGCAGATAGCAAGAGTACTCGATTGCATGGTGGCTTGGGGTTGGGACTAGCGATCGTGCATCACCTGATTGAGAGTCACGGTGGAACGGTTCGGGTGGAAAGTCCTGGAGAAGGACAAGGCTCAACCTTTACCGTCCAACTACCGTTGTTAAGTCAGTCGGTGCGCCGAGCGCCCGATGTCCATCCCATCTGCTCTGCAAAATCAATGCCTCGACTCGATGGAATTCGAGTGTTGGTCGTGGATGATGAAGCCGATGCCCGTGAAATCGCCGCGACTAGTCTACAGCAAGCTGGGGCAGAAGTAATGACGGCATCAACAGCAGGTCAAGCCCTGGATGCGTTTCTGAACTTCAATCCACAGGTTCTCATCGGCGATATTGGTATGCCAGAAGAAGATGGATATAGCTTAATTAAGAAAGTGCGACTCTTTGAGACTTCGCGAAGCGAATCGCTAGAAGGCTCACAGGATCTACTTTCTGCCCAGTCGAGCATGAAAGAAACTCGCCAGATTCCGACGATTCGCACAACGACCTGCAAAGCGATCGCGCTGACTGCTTTTGCGAGTGTCGACGATCGAGAACGAATTCTCAAATCAGGATTTCAGCAGCATCTGGCGAAACCGATTCAGGCAGATGAACTAATTTACGCCGTTGCTACTGTACTTGACGTGTAAGCCGTTAAGAGAGGATGCCAGTAAGACTCTTGGGTTCTCCAATCACACTTTTGGGTTCTTCAATTACAAGGTGTAAGTAAAGTTTTCGACAATCATGCCTGGAACTAAAACGCCACCCAAGTTGCGGTGCTCGTAGGTTCCGACGTCAGGAATAAATTCCTGAAAATCGGTCAGTGCCACCAAATTTTCGCCCCAAAACTGATACAAGCTGTCATCAAACCGGAGATTTTCGATTGGGGCAACGATTTCGCCATTCTCAACCCAAAAGCAGGCATACCGCGTCATTCCGGTGATACGACCCGTGGGGCGATCGCTCCAGTTTAAGTAGTGCAGATTCGAGACATACAATCCAGTGTGCAATTCAGTGAGGATGCGATCGCTGGGCAAGTCTCCGACCTCCAGTTCCGGCGATCGCAGTCCTTCGTCTTGAGTCGCTCCATTTGCCACCAGCGTGTACTCTTTCGCGGTTTTCGATGAAATCAACATGTTCGCCAGTTCACCCGACACGATGAGCGGCAGTTCTGACGGGGCAACTTCGCCGAGTTCATTAAATCGAGGCACTAAACCTTGAGTGAAATTCTCGCTGAGGCTGAACTTAGGCGACAGCTTTTTTTCTCCTCGACGCAGTGCCGCAAAACAGCTTCCGCCCTGCTGATACGACGCTTCACTAACGCCGCCCCAGGATAGTATGTTCACCAGTTCAGCAACGGCGGCAGGGGCTAGATAGGTGCGATATTGTCCGCGCCCAATCGGTTTTGGCGCATCAGACAACCGGTTTAGCTGCTCTCTAGACTGATTAATTTTGGTTTGATAGGCAGCGTGATTCCACTGATTGCCTGCGATCGTGCCCTTAACCGCTTGCCCTTCAGCCGTAAATAACGAATAATCGAGCGAATATGTATCGGTGGCAAACCAGTGTTTCTGCCCAACCGAATCGGCGTAAGCTCGAATTACAAGTCCAGCAGAGTAAATTCCGGTAAAGTCGAAATCCGCCACGGCGGCAAGAATAGTTGAAGGCACAGCATCGGAAGGGAGCAAATTGCCTTCGTGACTTTCGCGACTGGTTGCATCTCCAGAAGGCAAAACAAGATAGGGATTTTTGGGTAGTTGAGGTACTTCTTGCCGGAGAGCGTCTAGGGCATGTTGGGCCTGCCGCTGATCAATCTCAACATCTCCCGTGAAGGGAAATTCTTGATAGCTGCTGCGCTGATCTTGCATCAACTGTAGCCGCAGCGTGCCGTCGCTAACCGTTCCAGTCTGCCTTACTTTAGCGTGATTAAATCGCGTGAATTGGCTTTGTTCACTGGTGAGCGTGAGGGTGAACTGCTCGTCTGGGCTTAGCTCCGCCCGAAGCTGCTCAACCAAAGAATTGAAACTTGTTTCTAATGCGCCTCGTTCAACCGTTGTCATGCCCCACCCCCAAACACTTCAACATTGGCAAACGCAGCAACAGGAGATCCATGTCCAACCCAAATACACTGATTTGGTTCCCCTTTACCGCAGAAGGGGGTGCCGTACATTTGCCAGGTGCTGCGATCGCCCACGCGCGCCAAACTGTTCCAAAACTGCGGAGTGATGCCGCGATAGTTTGGGTTGCGGAGCGTTTTACTCAGTTTTCCATTTTCGATCAGCTTGGCGTATTCGCAGCTAAATTGGAATTTGTGTCGCTGATCGTCAATCGACCAAGAGCGATTGGCTTCCATGTAAACGCCGCGATCGATACCGCCAATGAGATCATCAAACGATTGATCGCCAGATTCGAGGTTGAGATTTGCCATGCGATCGATGGGCGGACGATTCCACGAGGACGCCCGCGAACAGGCAACACCCGCAACGCCACTTCTGGCTTGGCTCTCAAGACTACCTAACCCCCGTTGCAGCACGCCTGCTTTGATCAAATATTCACGCGAGGCAGGCGCTCCGGTATCGTCAAAACCGTAGCTGGCAAACTCACCAGAGACGGTTGGATCGAACGTAATGTTCATCAAGGGCGACCCATACACGAGGTTGCCGAAGTCCTGAAGCTTCACAAAGCTGCCGCCTGCGTAGTTGCGCTCATCTCCTAAGATTCGATCAAGTTCTAATGGATGACCAATGCTTTCATGGATTTGCAACAGCATTTGATCGGGTGATAGCACTAGCGTTGTTGTTTCCGTTGGACATTCTTCTGCGCTGAGTAACTCTAATGCTTGCTCTCCAACCTGCTGGACGCGATTCCACAGTTCGGGCGTGATGAAATATTCCATGCCGCCCTGATAGCAGTGCGCTAAAAACCCGTTGCTCGATCGGCGTTGGATGATTGCTCCCTCTTGAGCAGTAGCAGAATAATCGGTGCCGATCCGCAGAAATTTTTGATAGACTTCGGAGCCGTTGCTGCTTACAAACCACGACTCCGTTTCTGTTGTGATGGCAGTGGCGCTGGTTTTGACAATTTTGTCTGATTGCTTGAGACCGTGACAGATTTTAGTCAGCACATCATTGATTTCTCCCAGAGTTAGCACGTCAAACGGCTTGACCATTGGGGAAAGATATTGTCCGACGACTTTGGGACGCGCCGAAAGCCCCGTTTTCTGAATCGTCCATTCGGACGCCGCGATCGCTTGACGATAGGCTGCTGCTGCTGCCTCCCGAACCTGCTCAGGCTTTAATGAATTCGTCGCCCCGTAACCAATCTGCCCGTTCACCAATACTTCAACCATGACGCCCTGCGTCGTCGATGTGCCATTGGTCTCAGGTCTTCCGTCGCGAGACGAACGAGCGGTAGACATTTCTCTGGTCGCTCGTAAGCCGACCCATTCTGCGGAAATATCGAGAGTTGAAAGCAGATGTGTGAGTTCTGTAATCATCGATTCGGGTAAAAATAGAGTAATTTTCTCTTATTGGTTTATAACTGAGAATTCGTCTTTTATCACGAACAGTTTTTATCACGAACGGGATGAAGAAAACTGTAACGATGAGTTCTCTTGCACCATTTTAATAACTTGGGTGGCAGCGGATTCGGTAGCAGATGTAACGGATGAACAGCCAGCGGTAACCCAGCCATATCTTGCCGGGAGAGTTAATGGAGAAGCCATCTACGCTTTATCTTCTAGTTTAGCTGCGATGCCAGAGGGTAAGACCGCCCGGTTTATCAATGAGTTGAATGCCTTGAGCTTGCAGATCGTTGCGAATGCGATCGGCTTCGGCAAAGTTTTTCGTTTTTTTGGCTTCGGTGCGTTGCGCAACCAGCGTTTCAATCTCGGCGTCAGAAATTGAAGGGACTTGTTCGGGTTCTGGCTGAGCTTCAAGACCCAGAATGCTGGCTAACTCAACCAATGTCAACCACTGTGACTCTAGCAGATCTGACGGCTCACCTGTTTCGCCTTCGTGAATCAGTAGATTACTGGCGCGTTCTAGCTGTTTTGCCAGACCAAAGAGAACAGCCAAGGCGCTAGAGGTATTGAAATCGTCATCCATCACCGTCCGAAATTGCGCGATCGCATCAGCTTGCGTTTCTACGCTTCCTGTCCAGCCCAGGCGCTCACCGTACTCATGCCCAAACAGCAACCCTGCCTTTAAGATGTTCCACCCGTTTTGAGCCGCGGCAATGCCATCATCGGTAAAGTCAATCGGTTTGCGGTAGTGCGCTTGCAGAATAAACATCCGAACTGCCATCGGCTCGGGTGCGTTAGGCGCATCGAGCATTTGCCGAATCGTGGTGAAGTTGCCAAGCGATTTAGACATCTTCTCGCCGTTGACGTTCACCATGCCGTTGTGCAGCCAATATTTTGCCAAAGGTTTCCCAGTGACGGCTTCCGATTGGGCAATTTCGTTCTCGTGGTGAGGAAAGATCAGATCGTTGCCGCCTGCATGAATGTCAATTGTTTCGCCTAAGCGATGGCTTGCAGAATCTGCGAAACACTCGCGCACCATAGCCGAACATTCGATGTGCCAACCGGGTCGTCCTTTGCCCCAGGGTGATTCCCATGCAGGTTCTCCAGGCTTTGCCGACTTCCACAGCGCAAAATCTGCCGGATCTTGTTTTTGGGCTTCTTCATTCTCGGAGACGCGACCGCTTGCTCCCATGCGGCGCTCGTCTAATTTCTGACCCGAGAGCTTACCATAGTCTGGGAATTTTCTGACTGAGTAGTAAACGTCGCCTGCGCTGGGATAGGCAAACCCTCTCGTTTCGAGTTCGTGAATCAGACGTTTGATGCCATCAAGCGTGTGGGTTGCCCGTGGATATTCGTCGGCTTCTTTGATGTTGAGCCGCGCCATATCTTCAAAGTAGGCTGCAATATAACGCTCTGAAATGGCTTCCATCGTCGTGCCTTCTTGCCGCGATCGATTCAAAATTTTGTCATCAATATCGGTGAAGTTTTGCACATAGCGCACCTCATAACCGCGCCACGTCAGATAGCGCCGCACCACATCCCAAACCACACATGCCCGTCCGTGTCCCACGTGGCAGTAGTCGTACACCGTCACCCCACAGTAATACATCCGCACCTTTCCAGGTTCTAGCGGCTCAAACGGTTCTTGACGGCGGCTCAACGTGTTGTAAAGACTCAGGGACATAGCGATAAAGAGTTAGGGCTTAGAAGAATTGACGCTGCACCATCAAACGACTTAATTTCAAAACACGGATTATTTTAAAATACGGGCAGTGAGACACTCACAGTGTCGCTGCAAAAGTCCGCCGACCCATTCCGATTCGGCGGAGCGTCAATAGCCAATGATAAATCAATTCTAGATCGGCAATAATGGGAGAGAGACTTTTCTGGCAAACGTGCTATGCAATCCGCAGCCACTAATTCTACTTCAAATGATTCTCCAAAGATGGACGCTCCTAAAGTAGGGCTTCCAGTCACGATTATCACAGGCTTTCTGGGCAGTGGGAAAACAACGCTGCTCAACCACATTCTGACCAATCAGCAAGGCTTAAAAACCGCCGTTTTGGTAAATGAATTTGGTGAAATCGGCATTGATAATGAACTGATTATTCAAGCTGATGACTCCAACAACATGGTGGAACTCAGCAACGGCTGTATCTGCTGCACGATCAACAATGATCTGGTTGAGGCGGTTTACAAAGTATTGGAGCGTCAAGAGCAAATTGATTACTTGGTGGTCGAAACGACTGGATTAGCCGATCCGCTGCCGGTGGCGTTGACGTTTTTAGGAACCGAATTGCGCGACTTGACTCGACTCGACTCGATTGTGACGGTGGTTGATGCTGAAAATTACAGTCTCGACTTATTCAACAGTGAAGCGGCTCATAGCCAAATCGCGTATGGCGACATTATTCTGCTCAATAAAGCCGATTTGGTGGAAGAAGCGGATCTCGATGCGCTAGAAGTTCGGGTGCGCGATGTCAAAGAAGGCGCGCGAATTTTACGCACTGTGAAAGGTCAAGTTCCGTTAGGAGCGTTGCTCAGTGTGGGGTTATTTGAGTCAGATAAGTATTTCAATCCTGATACAGAGAATCACGATCACGAGCATCACGATCACGAGCATCACGACCATGATCATGCGCACGATGACCATTCCGCGTGCGACCATGACCACGGGCACTGCGATCACGACCATGATCACGAGCATCATCATCACTCCAATCATTTAGAAGTTGATGGATTTACGTCAATCTCGTTTGACAGTGATCGCCCTTTCAGCATTCGCAAGTTCCAACATTTCTTAGATAGTCAATTGCCCACCAACGTGTTTCGAGCAAAAGGCATTCTCTGGTTTGAAGAAAGCCCGAAGCGTCACATCTTCCATTTGAGCGGCAAGCGATTTTCGCTCGATGATGATGAGTGGAAAGGCAAACCCAAAAATCAATTAGTCCTGATTGGGCAAAATCTGGACAAAGAGACTCTGCGATCGCAGGTCGAAGCCTGTTTTACAGTGCATTCGCCAACCAAAGGGAAAGGATTTGGGAAATGAGGGAATGCTAAAGACAGGAGTTCAGCACTAAGAACTTCTTTCTTTAGCGCACAGCACGTTCATGCATAAGCGAGTTCTTGTTTGCCAGTCTCGAAGCTGCCTAGCCAATGGCTCAGCCGAAGTACTGGCAGCTTTTTTAGCAGGTTCGACTCCAGATATTTCGATCAGTGCAAGTGAGTGCCAAGGGCAGTGTCACCTAGGAGCAACAGTGCGCGTATTGCCAGATGAAGTGTGGTATTGCCGCGTTAAACCGAAAGATGTAGCTGAGATCGCCCATCAGCACCTCCAGCACGGTCATCCTGTAGACCACCTATTGCATCCCCGTCTCCATCCTCGATATACAAATTCTGTACCTACCGAGTCCGGCTCCTAGGCGATCGCTCTATACTAAGGTCAACAGTCAGCTTGTTTTTTTGAAAAGGGGCTGACACCCTTGATTTCTGGTTAGTCGCTTTGCTCTAGAATGAAGAAGAGAGCTGAGATCCGCCGCCCATCGTCAGCATCGAAAGCTGTCCAGAGTATTGTAAAGTAATGAGAGCAGATAAATTCACAGAACCTTTATTCTAAAAGGAAGCTAGCTTTAAGAAGCGTTGCTTTCGCTCCAGTGAACCTAGGGAACACTGAGAGAAATAAATTAATTTAAGGTAGGGTATTCGTGGATCGCACCCCTTCCGTTCCTCATTCTTGTACTTGCAGCAAAGTAACCCGTTGTTCCGCTAAGGAGATGGGTACACTGTTTCTGTGGTTTCCAGTGCCGCACACGCTCAATAAGGTAACGTCGTACCTGCAAAATACCCCACTTCAGTATGACTCAATGCAGGAGCGACACGGTCTTAGCGTAGTTTGTGGTGATGGACAAGCCAAAGAGTTAGCTAGAAATCTGGCGGGGTTGCTCACCCCTAAAGAGTTGCGAGAAACTCAAGTTCTGTTTATGGGTGGGCGTGCCAAACCCAAGCTCTACGACTTTAGCGATATGACATCGCTGTATCGTTTCATCAAGTTCAGTCAGTCTGACTGGCTGGTAGGAATGCTGGCAGACCGTCGATTCACCAGCTACTTTCAACCCATTGTTTATATTGACGACACCACTCAAATTTATGGCTATGAGGCGCTCCTGCGTGGACTAGACGAACAGGGAAATCTGGTGATGCCAGGTTCCATTTTCGAGCTAGCAAACGACGCTGGACTGCTGTCACAATTGGATCAGTCAGCCCGTTTAAGCGCGATCGCGCAAGCCAGCCACCATCAGGTCAAAAGCCACCTCTTCATCAATTTTGCATCAACCGCGTTGTACGACCCGGTTTCCTGTTTGCGCAGTACTGTTGCAGCCATCAATGCAGCTGGGATTCCGCATGAACACGTCGTCTTTGAGGTGGTCGAATCAGACAATCCGGAGAATTTAGACCATCTCAAAGCAGTCCTCAAATACTACCGCGAGGAGGGGTTTTTAATCGCACTTGATGACCTGGGATCTGGTTATTCTGGCTTGAACCTACTGCATCAATTACGTCCTGACTTCATCAAGTTGGATATGGGATTGATTCGGGATGTGCATCAAGACCTCTACAAAGCTTCGATTACCGAAAAAATTCTAGAAATCGCTCAGAAGCTAAATATTCAAACTGTAGCGGAAGGCATTGAGTGCGTGGAGGAATTGGGCTGGCTACGGGAGCGAGGAGCCACTTTTGCCCAAGGGTACCTGATTTCTAAACCCAATGCCTCTCCCATTACCGCAACCCCTCATCTTGTTGTCAATGAGTTCAGCGCCCCTGTGACAACCGTTGAGCATCATCCAGTTGATGACCACCTCCGCCGCCAAAGCGAATCGGAACGGATTGTTGCCTCGGTGACACAACGGATTCGACAATCGTTAGATTTAGACGAAATTTTGCGAAATACCGCCGCCGAAGTCCGGCAATTGTTTGAAGTCGATCGAGTTGTGATTTATCGGTTTGAGCCGGATTGGAGCGGGTTGGTTGTTGTAGAGTCAGTTGCAGAGGGGTGGTTGCCAATTCTCGGACTCCACTTCATGGATACCTGCTTCCAAGGCACTCGTGCTGATTACTACCGACAGGGACATTCCAGAGCGATCGAGGATGTTTACGCCGCGAATTTGACGCCGTGCCATCTTGACCTGCTGCAACAATTTCAAATCCGGGCCAATCTCGTCGTTCCTATCTTGCAGCAAGAACGATTGTGGGGGTTGTTAATTGCCCATCAATGCAGAAGTCCTAGGCAATGGCGACCTTCTGAGGTTAGCTTGTTTAGCCAACTTGCTGGTCAAGCCGCGATCGCGATTCAACAATCTGAGCTCTACCAACAACTGCAACAAGCAAACCAGGAACTACAGCGCCTTGCCTCTTCTGACGGCTTAACCCAGGTTGCAAATCGTCGTTGTTTTGATGAATATCTCAACTCAGAATGGCAGAGGTTAGATCGGGAGCAGTTGCCTTTGTCTATGATTTTATGTGATGTTGATTACTTTAAACGCTACAACGATACGTATGGGCACTTGGCGGGGGATGATGTGTTGAGGCAAGTTGCCAAAGCGATCGCTAAGGCAGTGAAACGCCCAGCCGATTTAGTTGCTCGCTATGGTGGAGAAGAATTTGCGGTAATTTTGCCGTATACAGATGTAGAAGGGGCAATTGCGGTCGCACGCGAAATTCAACTCAATGTTAACGCTTTGCAAATTTCACATTCTGGTTCTCAAGTCAGTCCGTTCATCACACTTAGTTTAGGTGTTGCAACTACTGTTCCCCACAGTCGAGCGGTTTCCACAACTCTAGTTAAAGCTGCAGACCAAGAGCTATATCGAGCGAAAGCACAAGGCCGAAATTGTGTAGCTCATACGCAGGGTAGTTCTAACGAAGTAATATTTTTGTAAGTAAATAGGCGTAATAGAGTGTGAGCGTCCTGAGAAGCAGCTGTGAACATTTTGTCCACATTGTCATCTACAAAATACGGGTAGTGTTGTTGTAAGCCTGCTCAACTTCGATGCTGCATTGTAAAGACGCGATGAATCGCGTCTTTACAAGGGCGATGAATCGCTCAATCACGGGTCCATAACACTACCTAATTTCGTTGACCTAGTTATTGGGGTCGACAAAAATATTCTTGGCATTTCCTAGCAAACTTTGCTCTAGAACTTCGACGGCTCGTAAAACATTAAGACTTCCTCAAGTAGCGCCTCCTCAATCGATTCGATCACTACCATTCGAGGGAGAACTCACTGAGCTTAGGAAAGTCGTAATGGATCTTTTCTCCAACACCGTTGTTTTGTCGCGGATGCAGTTTGCGCTGACGGCAATTTTTCACATCTTATGGCCCGTTCTAACTACGGGAATGGGCATCTACTTAGTGATCGTAGAAGGACTCTGGCTCAAAACCAAAAATCCTGACTACTACCTGCACGCTCGCTTCTGGAGCAAGTTTTACGTTCTAAATTTTGGGATTGGAGTGGCAACCGGAATTCCGATGGAATTTCAGTTTGGGACGAATTGGGCACCGTTTTCAGAAGCAGTCGGCAATTTTTTCGGCAGCGTCATCGGCTTTGAAGCATCGTGGGCATTTATGCTAGAAGCGGCATTTCTCGGCATCATGCTGTTTGGCTGGGAACGCGTGAATCCAGCGATTCACTTTATGTCTACAATTTTGGTTGCCGTTGGCGCAAATCTTTCGACCGTATTCATTCTGATTGCCAATTCCTGGATGCAAACGCCGACCGGCGGCGATATGGTCAATGGCAAATTCGTGGTCAACGACTACTTTCAGGCGATGTTTAACCCGTTTTGGCTCAACAGTGTTTCGCACATGTTTTTTGCGACGCTAGAAACATCGCTGTTTGTCATCGGCGGCATTAGCGCTTGGTATATTCTCAACCGTCGTCACGAAGCATTTTTTGCCAAATCCTTCAAAATTGTGCTGGCAGCTACGATCGCAGTCGCACCATTTCAGATCTACCTCGGACACATGAGCGGCGAACAAGTTCAGCAGCATCAACCCTCAAAGCTCGCTGCGATGGAAGCCCAGTGGAATACTTCCCCTGCTGGTCAACCCGCCGATTGGAGCGTGATTGCCATTCCGAACGACAAAGCAGAGAAGAACGATTTTGAAATCACAATTCCCAACGCTTTAGGCTACATCTTAGAGTTCAGAAAAGAATTAACTCATCCCGTGGTTGGGTTGAAAGATATTAAATCTGACGAGCGACCTCACGCGGTGGGATTGATCTATTACGCCTTTCGCACGATGATTGCGATTGGGTTCTTTCTGGCGGTGCTGATGGGACTCACTGTACTGCAATGGTTTAGAGGAAAATTGTCAGCCGCTGCGATCTCAGATCAAAAGTGGCTAATGCGAATTTGGCTATTTTCCGGCCCGCTTGGCTACATTGCAGTCGAATCGGGCTGGATCGTACGTTGTGTTGGACGGCAACCGTGGTCAGTGTATGGGAAAATTCGGACAGCCGATTCGGTCTCTAACATTCCTGCTAGCAACGTGTTAACATCGCTCACTGCATTTGCACTTGTGTATACGTTGCTATTCATCACAACGCTATATTTCGGCAGCCGGATTGTTCGCAAAGGTCCTGACTTAGCATTGCCTATTCCTGGTACTGAGGTAACTAGACCTGCGATCGATACCTCACCTGGCGAATTTGTTCCCGACGAACGTCCTGTCGAGGCTCAACAGTAGCCGGTTGCCGCGATCACTTCAACAAATGCTTCAACAAATCATGGGTAGAAAGTCCAATCCTACGAAACATTATGGAAACCCTGCAATATTTTCTGCCTCAATGTTGGTTTGTGATTTTAGGATTATTTCTGTTGCTGTATGTGATGCTTGACGGATTTGATTTGGGAGTCGGCATTTTGTCGCTCACCTCATCCGATGAAGAGCGGCGCGGTATCTTAATGACCAGTCTAAGCAACATTTGGGATGCCAATGAAACGTGGCTGGTTCTAATGGGCGGCAGTCTGTTTGGCGCGTTTCCCCTTGCCTATGGCACGATTTTAAGTGCGCTATACATTCCCATCTTTCTCATGGTGTTTGGCTTTGTGTTTCGAGGCGTCGCCTTTGAGTTCCGCGAACAAGCCAACCGTAAATTTTTCTGGAATATTGCCTTTGGTGTTGGCAGCTTTGCCGCCGCACTGGGGCAAGGGTTTGCCCTCGGTGCCGTGCTATCAGGCATCAACGTTGACAAGACGGGACACTTTATTGGCGGCACGTGGGATTGGCTAACCTGGCAATCGGTGCTGGTGGCACTGACGCTGATCCAGGGTTACGTGTTGATTGGCTCGACCTACTTGGTTTGGAAGACGAGCGGAGAGCTACAGGACATTCACTATGGCACCGCAAAGCTTGCAGCCTGGACGACGTTGATTGGTGCAATATTCATTACGGTATCGACTCCAATCTTTTACGAAAGCACCAGAACTCGTTTATTTGATCCGCCGCTTGCTTATGTTTTTGCAACGATTCCATTCATTGGTGTATTACTAATTGCCCAACTTCTGCGGAGTCTCAACCGTAAAGAAGATCGCGCTCCCTTTGTTTGGACAATTCTGCTGTTTGTGTTCACATTTTTGAGTTTAGGACTCATTGTGTTTCCTTACATTATTCCTACTCAGATTACGATCTATGAGGCGTCGGCTGATGCAAGTTCGTTGGTAATCATGATTATTCTCATTGGGTTTCTGATTCCGGTGATGGTGTTCTACAATGTGTACCAATACATTGTTTTTCGGGGCAAAGTATCTGGCGAATCATACGGTGAGTAGCTGACACGCCAGAGTTTAAACCATTAATTGTTAAACCATTAATTGCCAGAGGTTAGTAAGGTTTTAGCATCTAGGCTTAAGGGAACAATTCCTCCTGGATTTAAGGGGAACAAGTTACCGTAGTAATCGCGTTTTACAGCATCTAAATCGCACGTGGCTGCTACTCCCGGCAGTTGATATAACTGCTGTAAGTAACCGCTAAGATGGGGATAATCTTTGATGCGACGAAGACTGCATTTAAACAACCCAAAGTAGGCAATATCAAATCGGAATAGCGTTGTAAAAAGTCTGATATCTGCTAGCGTGAGGGCATCGCCGCACAGATAACGCCCAGTTTTAAGAGCGCTATCAATTTCATCTAATGCCGCAAATAGTTCACGACAGGCGGTTTCATATGCTTCTTGCGTCTGAGCAAATCCACAGCGATAAACGCCATTATTGATGGCAGGATAAATTTTATCATTCCAAGCGTCAATTTTCTCACGCAGATTCTCTGGATATAAATCTAATTCTGAATTTGTAGAAAATTCATTAAACTGATCGTTGAGCATCACGATAATTTCTGCACTCTCGTTGTTCACGATCGTATTGGTTTTAGTATCCCAAAGCACCGGAACAGTGCAACGTCCCGTGTAATTAGGTTGCGCAACTTGATACAACTCTGCTAATGGGCGACATCCATATTCTGATGTATCTAATACCCATCCGCCTTCTATTGGAGAAGGAGAGACAATCGAAACCGCGATCGCATGTTCCAATCCTTTCAGCGCTCGAACAACCAGCGTTCGATGTGCCCACGGACAACTCATTCCAACATAGAGCTTGTAGCGTCCCGATTCAGCCGGATAGGGGGCATCTGCGTTCCGACTAACGACATTTCTAAATTCACTTTCAGGACGAGTATACGCCCCGGATGGCGATCGCGGTGCAAGGTTTGACATCATCACACGCCAAAGGGTCGTCCAAACGAATTTGCCCGATTGAATAATGAGTTTGGGAGGAAGTTTTGCCATGATTCTATCTGCGAGACAAAAGCTTTTTCTTTAGCTTAACGAATAGGGTCTGCGATCGTAGGCTGATGACTCGGCTCGGCGTTAGCTCAGGAATATCGGATGGCTGCTGTTGCGAGTGATCAAAAAACTCGTTGACTTCCTGTAGAATCAGCGCTAGCCGCTTGGTGATGTGATCGGTACGATGCTGTGCAAGGAACGACTCCGGCAATTTATTTGGTACAAACTGATTAACGCTGTTTAGAATTCGATACACATCAAAATCAGTCGAATAGCCTGCAATTTTGTGACAGTTGAAGCCTGGATCTAAGTAGTCAGACAGTCCACCATTGACGCTCGAAAACACCTGACATCCACATGCCATTGCTTCCATTGGTTGCAATCCAAATCCTTCACTCACTCGCTGTTGCGCCCAGTATTCTGCCGAGTCATAAAGGTAAACTTTCGTGCGATTAAACAGATTTGCAAGACTATCGACGTGAGTATCGATAACACAAACGTTGCAGCGTTTCTGCAAAGCGGGAATTAGCTGCTGTACTAAATATTCTGATGATTTGCGAGTGTGAACTAAAACATCAATATCGCGATGAGAACTGAAGTTGCTAAATTCATCAGAAATTTGGTTGGGAAGATAATAAATGAGAGAATTTGGCGATCGCTGTCCCCAATATCCCATCGTGTTGCGGCTCACTGCCATGATCGGAATTTTAGCTGGAAGCCGAAACCCATAGCCACTGCTGTGAGCGTGATATAGAACGTGGTGATGCTTCAATCGAGCCACTAACTTAGGGACATCAAACCCCCAACTGGCGACAAAAATGACATGATTTAGCGACGGTTGCTTCAGTACATCGTCTAAAAATAGGAGGTTTGGTTCCCGCTGCCGGTAGGTAACAATCTCTGATGGGCAAATCGACTGGGCGATCGCGAGCGTTTTTAATTCGGCAAATAATCCACCACAGGCAAATTTTTGAGTTGTTCCTGGAAGCAAAAAATACAACGATCGCATCACGTCTGACCTCAACATTCTGACCTCAACACTCTGCCCGCATAGCTAGACCTCCCGAGGAAGTTCCTCACTCCCTCTTGGGCTTGGGGGAGGAGGGCGGCTTTTGCACGTTATAAGAAGTCCTTTATAACGGTATCAGTCGATAACTTACTTTCATAACGGTATCAGCACTCCAATAAGAGTGAGAGTTGTGCTGAATTGGCATTGGATTGGAAATGAGCTTTGCGCTTAAATAGGCGGGATCGTCGTCCTCGTGCTTGGGTCAGGCTGTTGGTGCCACTGTTAAACCATTAATCCAGTGTGAAACCATTAAGTTCGGAAAATCTTCCTTTGCTGCTTTGATGACTGCAATGACCGTGATTGCAGTCATCAAAGCAGCAAAGGAAATCAGGATAGAGCCGTAACGTGCGCTCCTCCTGTGGTATCAACAATGTTTCCTAAAAGTTAAGCGTTTGCTTAACAAGACCTATTAATTTTTGAAACGGTTTAGAAAATTGCCAAAGACCCTATCAATTCTTATTAGTTGATATAGTCTTTTCGCAACTGTAAAATTAGAACTGTTTTAGAAATTTCCCTAGGGTCTATCGATTGTTAGGAAAACTTCTATGGATCGATTCCTAGAGCTTTGCAATCACGATTGCTAATTTCACCACTTGGTAGGATTGTAAGGCTGAAATAAAGGTGAGATCGCGTCAGAATCGCTATATCAGGCAACACAGGACATTTTCAACCACCTGCAATAGAATAGAGACGTTCTTTGAAAATCTCCATGCGAAAAAATCTAATTGCAATTGCTGCATTGGCTTTTGTGTTGGGTGGTGTGGGTCTTGCTCGGTCTCAATCGCGACCCGCGATCGATACATCTAACCCCATCCAAACCCGCCCGAATGTTGCACCCGTTTTTGTTGAGGAAAACCCAAAACCGGAAAAAGAGAAACAACCCGATCCGCCCTCTGCTGAACTGCCAGTAACCGCACTTGATACCATACCAGTCGAAAAACTCGATGAGACGTTGCGAAAGCTCGATAAGTTTGCAAAGCTCAATAACGACACTCACATCGTTACTTTTAACAGCAAAGCAGCACAAGCGGTAGGGTTTGAGACCGAAGAAGTCAAGCTTGCTGAGGAGCTTTATCAGCACCAGAATCAACTTGTTGCTGATCTAAAAACTTAAGTTGCTAGTTAGAAGCGGCAGGGGAAGCAAAGCAAATAAAATCTCTTC
>NZ_JCACKG010000079.1:0-17515 GCF_059505265.1 Myxacorys chilensis
CCCTCTATTTCAGCAGATTCTCTCAGTCACAACAACATATCTGGGACATTACCCTCACCGTACTGAGGCGATGAGCAATCACAAAACTAGTCCGCCCTTGTAGTAGACGTGCGATCGCAGATTGTACCAGCGTTTTTGTTCGCGTATTGATAGGGCATAAGGGCTTGCAGATACTCAGTTAACTGCGATCGAATTCTTGTCGCTCAAAATTCTATTAATACAGATAATTTGGCATAAGCAATTTGTCCAGTTGCGTCACAACCCTAGCCAACCTCGGAGAGACTGCTCTAGTTGCTCAGCATCAGAATCAGCTAATTTGCCAATCACTTTCACAACCAAAGTTTGATGTACGGTGTATAACCCTCGCTTAACTGCCGTAGCTACGTTTAGCCCTGCTGCTGACCACTCAGACAGCACAAACTCTCCTTCCAGTAACGATGCTATTTTGCTAGTTAACGGTGTGATTATCAAATCTTGAGAAACGTGTAGTGCATTGACAACAACGGCGGGTCTGACCTTTGAACTAGACAAATCTGAAAAAGGGTACTGAACCAAGATGATGTCATTTTTGAAGTAGTTGAGCATACACATCATCCTCATCATTGTTCCAAACCGCATCTAGCGAGACTTGGCTTGTCCCGAGCCAGAACTCGGTTTCATCATCAGGAAAAATGGTCACTAAAACTCGCGTCCCATCTGGAACTTCTATTTGCTCTAGCAACTCAACTTTTCCTTGACGGACGGTTGCCCAAACTGTTTTTGGCATATAAACCTGCGTTTAACAATGCGAGGATTACATCTCAGTGTATCTAAAGATGCGCCTGCCGTTTTCTTAGCCAGAAGTGATTAGACCGCTCGTGATTAAGCCGCAGTTGCACTGCCTAATTGCAGGGCATAGAGATTAGCATAAATGCCTTGTTGTGCCATCAGTTCAGCATGAGTTCCCCGCTCTACAATTTGTCCTTGCTGAATCACAAAGACTTGATCAGCTTGGCTCACCGTACTGAGGCGATGAGCAATCACAAAACTAGTCCGCCCTTGTAGCAGACGTGCGATCGCAGATTGCACCAGCGCTTCTGTTCGCGTATCGATACTACTCGTTGCTTCATCGAGAATCAAAATACGTGGATCAACTAAGACAGCACGAGCAATACTCAGCAGTTGTCGCTGTCCCTGACTCAACATTGCGCCTCGCTCACCCAACTCAGTCGCATAGCCTTGCGGCAAAGAGGTAATAAAGTCATGCACATTCGCAACTTGAGCCGCCGCTTCGATCTCTGCTTGCGTCGCTTGTGGCCGCCCAAACGCAATGTTTTCTGCAACCGTACCTCGAAAGAGAACCGTATCTTGCAGAACAATACCAATCTGCCGTCGTAAACTCGCTTGAGTGACCTGACGAATATCAATATCGTCAATCTTGACCGCGCCGCCTGTAACATCATAAAAGCGCAAGATCAAATTGATAATCGTAGTTTTACCTGCGCCTGTGGGGCCAACAAGCGCGATCGTTTGTCCTGAAGCCGCCCGAAAGTTGACGCCATTGAGAACTCGCTGAGTCGGCGTATAGCCAAATTGGACATTCTCGAAGGTTACATCTCCATCAATAGGAGGCATCTCGTAGGCATCGGGTGCATCTTTGAGTTGAGCCGGTTCATCTAATAGCGCAAAAATGCGTTCTAGACCTGCGATCGCAGATTGGGCTTGAGTATAGAACTGACTCAAAATCTGAATTGGTCGAAAGAATTGCTGCACATAAAGTAAAAACGCAGTGACAACTCCAACGGTTGCTTGTCCGGTAACGGCTAGATAACCACCATAAGCTAACACTCCTGCGGTCGCTAACGTATTCAACACATCGATCGACGGCAAAAACGCCGCCGTGATTGCAACGGCTTGAATATTCGCATCGCGGTTCGCCGCATTCAGTTGTTGAAATTCTTCAATATTGAGGCGGACTCGATTAAAAGCTTGCGCTTCTTTAACACTACCAATATCTTCTTCAAGCTTCGTAGACAAATCGCCAATCGTCCGACGGGTGACTCGAAACCGTTCTCTCGCCCACCGAGAAAACAAGCTCGTCGTCAAAATCATCAAGGGAACAACCAGATTGCTCAACAGTCCGAGTTGCAGATTGATCGCAAGCATGGCAATGATAATGCCAAGCAAACTAAATAAGTTTCCCAACATCTGCGCGATCGTTTGTCCAAATGCCTGATTGACGGTGTTCACATCGTTTAGCAAACGGCTCATCAAATCTCCAGCTTCACTGCGATCAAAGAAGCTAAGCGGCAAACTCTGCACTTTAAGGAAAATGTCTTGTCTCAATTGCGCCAAAATTCGCTGCACAATCCAACCCACGCGCAAGATTTGTCCCCGAATCGCTTGCACGCCAAAAACATAGTTCACCGTCAAAAGGGTCAGCATGAACGCGAGTCCGCGCACGTTGCCTGGAATGATTAAGTTATCAATTGACCAGCCGATCAGAAACGGGCCTAACGCTTGAGTTGCGGCTCCAAGTGCTACTAGTCCCAGCGCGATCGGAATCTCTTTGCGGTAGGGACGGACATACTGTAGAAACCGTTGCAGCGTCGATCTAGGTCGCACATTTGCTTTCGGGGCAACTGCTTTAGGGGCAGCAGAATCTGGTTTCATTGCTGTACTCCTTGCTGCGTTTGCTTGACCTGAGATTCTAAAATCGCGCCATACAGTGGACTCATTGCCAGCAACTCTTCATGGCTACCTTGAGCAACTAGCCGTCCTTGATCCATCAGCAAGATGCGATCGGCGTTTTTGACCGTGCTAATGCGTTGAGCAATCACAAACGAAGTACAGGTTTTGCGCTGCATCAGATCATCTAAAGAATCTTGAATTTGGGCGGCAGTTTTGGCATCTACAGCAGAGGTACTGTCATCGAGAATGAGAATGCGATAGTCGGTTAGAAGGGTTCGCGCGATCGCAATACGCTGTTTTTGTCCGCCTGACAATCCGACTCCTCGTTCGCCGATGATCGTGTCGTAGCCGTCAGGCAAGTCTGAAATGAAGTCATGAATGTGAGCCGTTTTCGCCGCGTCGATAATCTCATCGAGTGTGGCGTCTTGTTTGGCGTAGGCGATGTTATCACCGATCGTTCCCGAAAACAGCGTGGTGTCTTGAAAGACAATTCCGATTCGCGATCGCAAGCTCGCCAACGAGATATCCCGTACGTCTCGTCCATCAATTCTCACCGCGCCAGATGTGACATCATAAAATCGCGGAATCAGGTTAATGATCGTGCTTTTGCCCGAACCCGTCATGCCTAAAATAGCAATCAGTTCTTTCGGTTTTGTCTCAAACGAAATTCCTTTCAACGCTTCGGTCGTTGAGCCAGGATAGCGGAATCGCACATTTTCAAAGGTAATTCTGCCACCACAGCGATCGAAGGTAGCGGCTCCGGGACGATCACGAATTTCAATCTCGGCATCGACGACTTCATAGATGCGCTCAGCCGATGCCTCCGCTTGCGCGATCGCAGGAGCCGCAAATCCAATCAGCAAGATCGGCTGAAGAATAAAGAGTAAGTAGGAATTAAACGCAACCAGTTCGCCAATCGAGAAGCTGCCGTTAATAACCTGCACGCCTCCAAACCCAATGACAACGACCGTGATCAAATTACTCAATAAAAAGATGATGGGAAACGTTCCCCGAATCGCACGAATTGTTTTCATATTCGTGTCGATTAATTCTTCGTTGAGGTTGGTATAGCGCGATCGCTCGGCTCGTTCGCGAACAAACGCTTTAACCACTCGAATTCCCAACAAATTCTCTTGTAACACCGCGTTGAGGTCGCCTAACTGCTCTTGCACTTGCCGAAACAAATCTCCGTTGCGCTGCAAAAATCGAATCAGTACCCAACTCGCTAAGGGCACGATCGCTAATGTAATCAGCGCTAACTGCCAATTCATGATCAGCAAAATAACGGCGATGCTCACCAAGGTGACCACTGCACCGATCACCTGAATTAAACTCGTTCCTACAAAGGTGCGAATTTGCTCAATGTCGCTCGTCACACGGGTCAGCAGTTGCGAGGTTTGAGATCGATCGTGATAACTGAAGCTGAGATTTTCAATTTTGCTGAAAATTTGATTTCGCAGATCGTAAGCCACTCCTTGAGAGACGCTTTCTGCCCAGAAGGTTTGGCCAAAATTGAAAATTCCTCGGGCGATCGCAGCAACGACCATCCACGCACCACTAATCAAGACAACGCGAAGATTTTGCTGAGCAATTCCTTGATCAATTCCCCAGCGAAAGAGTTGGGGCGTAATCGCATTGGCAACGGTCAGCAAAAGTAGACTTGCGATCGCGCCAAGGGAAATCAGCCGATAGTAACTTAGTTGATGCAGCACTCGATTGAGAGGCTGCCTTGGAGCATTTTTAGAGCTTTTTAGTTTAGCCAAAAGGATTCAACCTAGCAGATGACATCAGAAAAACAGCGAACGGACATTTAATAACACCGCTCGCCTAATTCTCCCTACAAGGCTTTTGTAGATCAAGTACTAGGTAAAACTTCTATCGATAGAGTGAATTTTACAAAGCGATTTACTGAAAAACGATCAAAGCTGTTATGGATTGGTTTAAAGAATTACGGGTCGCCAAAAACAATGTAGGGAGAAGCGATCTTGGGAGCTTTGCCAGAAGCGACGAGGGCTTGATAAATTGAGGCAGCGACCTCAGCACGGGTTGACGCTCGATTTGGGTTGAGAAAATCGATGTTGGGATAGTTCACGGCGATCTTCCGAAAGACCGCAGCCGAGACGCCATCCTGGGCATAGAAAGGAATTGACTCGTAGTCGCGGAAACCACCAATCACTGAGGCATTGGTTCCTTGAGGCTCAAGCTGCAGCCCACTCGCAAGGGCAACCAGGACTTGAGCACGAGGCATTGCTTGAGCAGGATTGAAAACACTGCCGGGATAGCCACTCAAAAAGTCTTCTGTGTAAGCGGCTTGGATGGCGCTAGATGCCCAGTAGCGGCTTGGCACATCTTTAAAGCGAATAGCACTGCGGACAGCAGGTCGATCGAACGCTTGATCCACCATAACTGCAAACTGGGCACGAGTGACTGGATCGTTTGGGCGAAAGCTACCATCCGAGAAACCGCGGATTACACCCCGATCTGCCAGTGCTTGAATAAAGCCTGCTGCCCAATCGCCCGGTTGCACATCTGAAAAGGTGGTCTGCGCCTGAACCGGAATTTGCAACACCAGCGCTGCAAGCGTTCCGACGGTCATGCTCAGCGCCATGAGAATAGTACTACTAGACAACTTAGATCGAATAGACATTAGCGATCGCTGGGCCATGAGGCAGAGCTTGATTGGAATGGGCGAATCGGTCGAGTAGTCTTTCTGGGCTGAGGATCGACCTGTTGTCTCTGCTGCCCGAAAGGGTCGCGTAGGCATGGCAACGAATAAGTCCTACTCATGGTGAGCTAGGTAGCGAGAACTTACTATCCTGTAGCACCGGAGTTGAACCAGGCTGCGGCAACTCAAACGGTTGAACCGTTGTAATCGATCGCAGGGCTGGAGCCGGAAACAGCGCTTGAAATCCTGCTTGTCGGTAGTTCGCCTCTTCTGGAGCCTCTTCCCAAAGACTTTCATAGTAGAAGAAAGAGACGCCTAAGCCTCGGTCTTGCGCGGCTCGCACTTGCTCCTGAATTTGGGCAATTCCGACTGGGCTAGTTCTCAAGCCCGTTAAAATACCAACGCCTGTCGGAATCTTCTGTTGCGTTTCCTGCATTTCTGGGCGAGAAAGCTGACTAATAAAACTCTGTAGGTTCGGGCGATAAACCTGCACAATCAACTCGTCGGCGATACCTTGTCGCACCCACGCAAGCCAGTCTTGCAGATGAAACTTGTAGGCGAGATCATAGTAGTTGGGAGAAATCGAGAAAATGGCGTAAGGCTTTCGCTCTCTCACCGCTTTTTTTAGCTGCGCCATAAATGCCGTAATCTTATCAGCACGCCAACGCATCCATGCTGGATCAGTTGGACTTAATGGTGTTTTCTTGGTTTCTTTTTTGTAGAGCGCAGTAGTATAGTCGTCAAATCCAAATTCTCTCGGCAGACTCATGTTGTCATCAAATTGAATGCCGTCAACATCATATTGAGTCACAACTTCTAACACGAGATCGGTAATGAATTTCTGCACATCAGGGCGGAAAGGATTGAGCCACACCACCTCACCTGCACCACTAATGGAAGTCTGACTGCCATCGCGCCGTTTGGTAATCCATTCTGGATGATTCAGCACCAGTTCTGAGGTTTCGGGAGCCATCAGACCAAACTCAAACCAGGGCATCACGAGTAGGCTGCGCTGATGTGCTTTGTCAATCAGGTCTGCAAGAATGTCGTGTCCATCTGACCCCTTGTAGACGAAGGGCTGAATGCCTTGTCGTTGAGCGATCGCGCTAGGGTACATGACGTAGCCAGAGTTCCATACAACGGGATAGATTGAATTAAAATTTAGCCTCCCAAGCTGATCTACGGCATCTTGCACTTTGGCGCGATCTTTAAGGACATCTAAATCGTTAATCGTCATCCAAACGCCGCGAATTTCTTGGCGAGACTGAGCGACTCCAGGAGTGACGCTGCCGAGAAGCACCACGGTGACGAAGGTGATAACAAACAGAAGGGGGAAAAGATTTTGGATGATTCGTCGCCAACGTTGAAGAATAAACCGAGATTGCATAGGTATAAATGGTGAACTCATGAATTCAGACGTGTGCTTCTTTAACAACTGCTCCTGTCGGTGCTTGTGCTGAAATTTAGGTGTTCAATTGTCTGCAAACGTTTAGTTTACAAACATTTAATACACCTTCTTTTAATACACGCTGTGTTTACACACATTTAACACACACGATAAATCAAGGAATAAGCGGTTCAACAAATTAGGAGCGCTTAGTTTTGTGCAGCAGTAATTGCTTGGACAGATGATTTGACGTTGCCAAGTGATGAATAGTGCCCACCAAAATTTAGTGTCCGTAAAAATATAAAACCCCTTCTAAATAGAGATGTGCTGTTCGAGATTTTCTGAAACTTTTTAACGTTGCTATAAAAAAATTATGGAATGGGCATTTTGCCTAACCTTAGACAAGATACCCATCCCATAGAAAGAAAATTTTAGTTGATATTGACAGATTATCCAGCGATCGCTTCAAGCTCCGACTCTGCATCTTCAGCAAAATCGCCAGACATATCTTCGGCGTGGGCCTTGCGCGATCGTCGGGTTCGACGCGGTTGAGCGGGGTCTTTTTGGCTCATGGCAAGATAGCGCTTGAGAGTGGAAGGGCTAATATCGATCTCCTGCTCAGCGAGGACGTGAGCAAGTTCATCATAGTCATATCCCTTGTCAAGCGACTCTCTTAGATCTTGCTGTAGCATCTCGATCGCTTGTCGCAATGAGATGGTTGAGTCTGGCTTTTCAGGCAAGTCTCCTAATAATGATGCAGCTTGGTCAAGCATGGTTGTTTGCACCTTGACAGCAGCATTCGATTTTCTATTCACCATAAAAATTCCTGAAGTGTTAATGAATGTAATTCCACTTATTCTAATTGCTGATTCCCTTCGATATCACTAGTCTATACTCTTATCTTAGATAGATATTGATTCATCTTTTAGGTAGAAATTTTATATAAGTTGCTGCAATTAGCCCCAAGCGCAACCAAAAAGCAGCGCTGTAGAAAATCCTCAACGCTTAGTCTGCTGACTTACTTGGCCTGCTGATTTAATTGATCGCCAAGTTGAGATTCATGCTTCTCAAGGTTAAGACGTATCGCTCTCCGTCATAATGGATGTGCAACCCGCGATTAGCGTGACGCGCAACTTTAACGGAAACGAGGCAAGATTGAGATGCAAACCTTAGACAAGCCCCTAGACACAACTTTGGATGATTCACTCATCATTGCAGGGCGATCCTTTAAATCACGCTTGATGACCGGAACAGGCAAGTATCGAACGTTTGAAGAAATGCGACAGAGCATCGCGGCGAGCGAGTGTGAAATTGTCACCGTCGCGGTTCGCCGAGTCCAAACTCAAGCCCCTGGACATGAAGGACTTGCAGAAGCATTAGATTGGAGCAAAATTTGGATGCTGCCCAATACGGCAGGATGTCAAACGGCGGAGGATGCCGTTCGAGTCGCTCGACTAGGGCGAGAAATGGCAAAGCTACTTGGTCAAGAAGACAATAATTTCGTCAAATTAGAAGTGATTCCCGATGCAAAATACTTGCTGCCCGACCCGATTGGCACTCTAGAGGCAGCTGAACAACTGGTAAAAGAAGGGTTTGCCGTGTTGCCCTACATCAACGCTGATCCGCTCTTGGCAAAGCGGTTAGAAGAGGTGGGCTGCGCGACCGTAATGCCGCTTGGTTCTCCGATTGGATCAGGTCAAGGGATTAAAAATACGGCCAATATTCAAATCATCATTGAGAATGCAACGGTTCCGGTTGTTGTAGATGCAGGCATTGGCACTCCTAGCGAAGCTGCACAGGCAATGGAAATGGGAGCCGATGCTCTGTTAATTAATACCGCGATCGCACAAGCCGTCAACCCTCCTGCAATGGCACGCGCTATGAAGCTCGCCTACCAAGCTGGACGCCTTGCCTATCAAGCTGGACGCATTCCCGTGAAAGCTTATGCCAGCGCCAGTTCTCCTCTGACTGGAACGATCAGCAGCTAATTTACACCTTCTCCACCACCCCGATTATTACGATTTCCTCCTTGCGTTAGAGAGTGATTCCTCAAACTTTGTTACAATTGCTAAAACTATTGAGGAAAAACGCTATGCGATACACAGAAGAAGAGGGCGGTCGCTTAAACAACTACGCGATCGAGCCGAAAATGTATCAAGCAGAGCCTCCTACCGCAACGCAGAAGCGGAATTTTGTGGTTTTGGGTGTGGTTGGTACCGTATTAGTGAGCGGATTAATGTTTGTTGCATTTGCTGTGTCGTAGGTCAGCAAAGCTAAGAATTGTCGAAGGTGTTGAAAAATAAGCGCTACTGTAGCGTTCATTTCACCAGGTCACTTACTGTATTGAGTCACCTGGTTTTTTAGTAGAATTTTTCGTCTAGTGCTGCATCTAGAGGGTTTGTGTGTAAACTCTATGTCTAGCAAGGGTATGTCTAGCAAGGGAAATTGAGCTGTCAAAGCTTAATTTATGCCTTCAACCTTTAAGGATCACTTGTTCTGTCCTGACATCAGCCAAATTGCGCGAAGAGATCAATAATTCACAATCTTTTGAGGTGGCTTGACAAGCCTCCGTCCCTATGCTGATGTCTCCTGTTGATCAATCTGTTTTTCGCCCACCTGTGACTAAGCTTGCTTCCCATTCTCCAAGCTTGAATCATCACATCTACCTGCGATTAAGGTTGGCATTGAGCCTTAACCTCCGGCGGCAGATTTTCATTGCAGTATGTGATGACGTCGGGCTGCGCAATCAATTTGCAGCTCATCTACAGTCCGATTTAAGCAGTCCTGCTCTGAGCGCGGATAACATTACGGTTCCGCCAAACCGGCGCGGTACGATTAGCGCGCAGCACACCACAGAGCATAACACCCATGGAACCGTGACGCAGGACTCAGCAAGTAGCGATGCTAATGGACTAGATGCTAATAGACCAACAGATACAACACTGCGGCTGATTCCTCTGACGCTTGAGCTAGAAAATCCAGATGTTTTGGGGCAAATAGGACTTTGGCTCTCACAAAATAGCATTGCAGAAGCGGACAGAAGCGAGATTTTAGGCTTTCAAATTACAGGTGTAGAACATCTGACCCGTCAGCCTGCTCACCTCCAGCGTGCATTTCTCGACGCGCTTCAGGGAATTGCCGCTCAGCGATTGGCTTTGAACTTCAATCTTGTGCTGTGGGTGACCAGGCCGTGGTGCCGCTCCATTCAACAGTCTGCACCCGACTTTTGGCACTGGCATACAGCACTCTTTGAGTTTGAAGGTGATCCGACTCCAGAGCGCGAATTTGACGATGTGCGCGCGATCGCGCCCAACCGAGACCTGTCTGTTGCCTTGCCGCGTCAGTCCTTGATTGATTCTGAGTTTCGGGCATTAGTTCTCGCCACCCTCAAGCAAGATGGAGAACTTCAGTCTGGGTTGGCTTCTGTCAATGAACACAGCGCGATCGATTTACTCAACACTCCAAATCTGCAACCCGTTCGTCTATTGCAGCAAATTGAGAAACTTCATCGCGATCGCGCCTCGTCTGACCTTGTTGGAACCGCATACCGGGAACTAGGAGACTGGTATCGAGATTGCGCTCAACAACCCCAGGCGGCTCCGTCTACTTACACCGTCGCGATTCGAGCTTACGAGCAGTCCCTGCGATTCATTCCCTCCAAGTCGACTCAAGTGTCAGACATTTTGAACGACATTGGCAACCTCTACTGGATGATGGCACGGGCGTCAGCTCAACCGATGGTTAATCTTGAGAAAGCGCTGAAAGCTTATCAGTTTGCGCTAGAACGAACTGATGCTGAGACGCAGCCTGACATCTGTGCGATGTTGTTGAATAATTTAGGCTCGGTCTATAGCGACCTGTCCTATCGGGATGCACCTGTCGAGAACTTGCAGCAGGCGATCGCGGCCTACCAGTCGTGTTTGCAGTACCGAGTGGCAGAAGAAGATCCCTCACGCTACGCTGCGACGCAAAATAACTTAGGAACGGCTTTCTGGAATCTGGCTCAACATCAGCAGCCGGTTGTCAATTTGCAGCAGGCGATCGCGGCCTACAACGAAGCGTTACGCTACTACGACCCTGAACGGGAGCCGCTCCACTATGCGATGCTGCAAAACAATTTAGGAACAGCCTATTGGACGCTCTCGCAGTGCGATGAGGCGATGGAGGCACTTGGCACACTGGCAGAAGATTTTCTGCTGCTGGCGATTGGAGCGTACCGAGTCGCGCTGGTCTATCGCACCCTAGAAGCGGCTCCGGCGGCGTTTGCCGCGACGCAAAACAATTTAGGAACGGCATACTGGCATTTGGCGAATCAGCCCACGACTCATTATGAGGATCGGCAGAATTATTTGCACTGCGCGATCGCAGCTTATCAAGATTCGCTGTCGGCGGTGCAGTATCTCTCAGCCGCGAGTACATCTCACGCTCCTGCTCTCAGCTTTGATACGTCTGCAACCCATTACAACTTGGGAGCCGCGTGCTATCAAACCGCAATCGACGATCGAGCGCCGCTCAGTTCAAGCGATCGCTCTAGCTATCTCGAAACTGCTCTTCAGCATCACGTTCAAGCGCTGCACGGCTGGCAAAACGACCCGGACTTCTATACAAATGCCCTCAGCGCGATCGTTCAGACCGTGCGAACTTTCCACGATCGCTTCGGCATTCAAGGACAAACCCTGGCACTCTCGCGCGTGCCAGCAAACTTGTTGCCAAGCATCATGAAAGAACTTTAATATGAGCGAACTTTAACAAACGAGGCTCAAGCAGGCATAGAGTGTGATGAAGATGCTAATTGGTAGTTAATCATCCTTTATCCTGGCGCTAAATTTCTTATGCTTAAAGAAAGCGAGTATCTCGAATCTGCTGAAATGCGAGTCCGTATCCTGAGCGAGGCTTTGCCCTATATTCAACGATTTGTCGGACGCACGATCGTCGTGAAATACGGCGGTGCAGCAATGAAAGACAGTAGCCTTAAAGCAAAAGTCATTCGCGATGTCGTGTTTATGGCGTGCGTGGGGTTGCGTCCTATCTTGGTGCATGGCGGCGGACCTGAAATTAATTCTTGGCTCGATAAACTGGGCATCGAAGCACAGTTTAAGAACGGGCTGCGCGTCACCGACGCCGCCACTATGGATGTCGTGGAAATGGTGCTAGTGGGTCGTGTCAATAAAGAAATTGTGTCGTTGATTAACCAAGCAGGCGGCTCGGCGATCGGGCTGTGTGGCAAAGATGCCAGCCTAATTGGGGCGCGTCCTTCCGATGAAGAAGGCGTTGGATTTGTGGGCGAAGTCAACAGAGTCAATCCTCAAATTCTCGAATCGCTAGTTGAATCCGGTTACATTCCTGTTGTGTCAAGTGTGGCCGCAGACGAAACGGGACAGGCGTACAACATCAACGCAGATACCGTTGCGGGAGAAATTGCGGCGGCACTAGGAGCGGAAAAGCTAATTCTGCTGACGGACACGGCGGGCATTTTGAAAAACTACAAAGATGCTTCAACGCTGATTCCTCGCCTGGATATTCAAGAAGCTCGTCAGTTAATGGATCAGGGCATCGTGTCGGGGGGCATGATTCCCAAAGTCAGTTGCTGCGTCCGCTCGCTCGCTCAGGGGGTCAAAGCAGCGCACATTATTGACGGACGGCAGCCGCACTCGCTGCTTTTAGAAGTCTTTACGGATGGCGGTATCGGCTCAATGATCGTCGCGTCAGACTTTACCTTCTAAGCGATAATTCGTAATTCGTTGATGAGCGGATTCTCTAATGGTTGAAGTGAATTAGGATCAAAAGTCAAAGGGTTACGTCTTCTGATCACTAGATTCATCGAGCTAAATCACGAATTACGAATTATCTCAACGTTATTTGATATGAATTCTACTCAAACTGAATATGCGATCGCGGCGACAGTGATTCCGCAACAGATCCGAGCGGAAGAAGATCGGCTCCCCGTGAGAAATGATCAGTGTCGATCGCAGTTTTTCCTTCACCCAACGCCGACTCCAAGCGTTTGCGTATTTTTTCATGGCTTTACCGCCGCGACGTATCAATTCGTGCCAATGGCACAGGTGTTTTACGAAGCAGGCTACAACGTGATTATTCCCCGATTGCCTGGACATGGAATAGCCGGAGACTGGGATCGAGACAATCCACCGCCCCTGCCTACGGATGCCGATGAGTATAAAATTTTTGCGCTGCATTGGCTGAGGCAGGCAAAAGCATTTGGTGACAGGGTAGTTGTTGGTGGATTGTCGGGCGGAGGAACAATGGCGGCTTGGTTGGCGCTAGAGCATCCCCAGGAGATTGAGAGCGCGTTGCTGTTTGCAACGTATCTTAGCGGCAGCAATCGAGTTGTCGATTTGTTCGTCAATGTGTTCAATCGGTATTTTGAGTGGATGACGGATGAATCGGTAGAAGAAACCATCGGCTACAAAGGCTTTGAGCTAGAAACGCTGCGCGTTTTCTTAAAAATGGGAAGTAAAGTGCTAAACCGGGCTAAAACCGACCCGGCTGCGCCAATGTTCATCGTGTCCACAGAAGCTGATCTTGCAGTGAACAATGCCGACCACCAAGAGCTATTCGAGCAATTGCTCGAACATCAGCCAAAGACGTGGTACTACTCCTTCGATCGCGCCCTCAATATTCCGCACACGATGATGACTAAAGCCGAGGGCAACCCTTGGCAAGATCTGCTCAATGTGATGGCGAAAGCGTTTGTTGAAAGTGACCTAACCTGGGCAGATATTCGAGAGATTGCCGCACGACTGAGGCAAGGCGAAACGTTTGATCAAGCGATCGCAGCCTTGCAGTTAACTGGCAAAGCGTCGTCGGATATGAATGCTGTGATGACGCTACTCGATGAACACGAGATGGTGCTTAAAGATCAGCCAAGCTAGTCGTAGTCCCATTCATGGAAGTCAATCTCATAGTCACGACACGTAGGGACGTTCTGGCGGAACGTCCCTACGTCGTCGGGTAAATTCACCCTTTGTCGCATTGATGGTTTAAATTGCTATTAAATAAGAACGTTCATCGTGCTGTCTAAGTGCTATAGCACTTAGACAGCACGATGAACGTTCTTAATGCTCTCCCGTCTTACGCATTATTGTTTTGAAGTTCCGCCGTTTTGACGCCTAACTGTTGTGTTTGGTCGCCCCGACGAACCTGTACCTTTAGCGTTTGCCCCAGACGGCTATTCTCGACAATCGTTTGTAGCTGATCAGCTGTTTTAATGGCCTGCTGATCAATTTCAGTAATCACATCGCCTCGACGAATTCCAGCCTTCGCTGCCGGAGTATTGGGCAACACTCGCACGACAATCACCCCATCGACTTCTGGCACGGTAAACGCCGAGTTTGGATCGCTGTTGTTTTGTCTAGCAATTTCTGGAGTCAAGGTTGTCATCTGCACACCCAGATAGGGATGAGGAATCTTTTCGCCTCGCGCCAAGGCATCTTTAACTGATTTTGCCTTGTTGATCGGAATCGCAAAGCCAATTCCCATCGCATCCGCCCGAATTGCCGTATTGATGCCAATGACTTCACCACGATCGTTGAGCAACGGTCCCCCCGAATTACCAGGATTAATGGCAGCATCCGTTTGAATGAAGTCCAATCGCTTATCCACTAACCCAACCTGAGCGCTAGAGCGGTGCAGGGTACTCACGATGCCCAGCGTTACCGTATTATCCAAACCGAGCGGATTCCCTACTGCGATCGCCCAATCCCCAACGCTAACTTCATCAGAATCGGCCAATGCCGCAAACGGCAAATCGGTTCCGTTAATCTTCACAACGGCTAAATCACTGACATCATCTGATCCGCGCACCTTTCCTTCAAACACCCGTCCATCCTTTAGCGTCACCGTGACCTTATCGGCTCCGTTGACGACGTGCGAGTTGGTCAGAATGATGCCGCTTTGATCAATCACAAACCCCGATCCTTGTCCGCGCAGAATTTGTTCGCTCGGGGCTTGAGGAAACACATCCTGGCCAAAGAACTGACGAAAGGGATCATCAAACATCGGATTCGGCATTGCCCGACGAGTCACAGTTCGCTCCGTATCAATCCGAACAACTGCCGTTCCTACGCGCTTTACCGCATCCGCCACAAAACTTCCCCGAGTCACGGCACGCGGAGTAGCTTGAGCCATTTCAGTTAGAGGTTCGGCAGCCACAGACGGAGTGAACCCAAACGCCAGCGCAATCGCAAGACAGAGTGCGGCAACCCGACGAACTCCACGTCGCCAGTCCCGTTGGAGATGAGCAAACCCGATCGCCTCCAGCCAATCCCAATTAGAAAAGTTTGAGCGTTGCATAGCCTTCTTCATAAGCCTTCGACAATGCCAGTTAACTCGCGCCCACAAAAACGCAAGCCCCAGCAAACCTCATCTCTTTTATCGTAAGCAGAATAATAATTCTTGTGCTGGTAGAGATTCCCCCACCCTGAACCGCACCGTTTTCTACCATGCATTAAGATCATAAATATCTTAAGTAAGCAGCACAGACGATTAATGACAACCTCTGAACTTCCCGGCAAGCAAGAAGAACTCAATCAGATTCCAGAACACCCTCATCACAGTCACCATGCGGCTCATCCTCACATCCACAGCGAAGAATCAGTGCGACGGCTAGTCAATCGTCTCTCTCGAATTGAAGGACACGTGCGGGGCATCAAAACGATGGTTCAAAACGATCAGCCGTGTCCCGATGTGCTGGTGCAAATTGCCGCTGTTCGAGGTGCGTTAGATCGAGTGGCACGCATGATTTTAGATGAGCATTTGACTCAGTGCATCGCCCGCGCCGCCCAAGAAGGCAACATTGAAGGAGAAATTGAAGAACTCAAAGCGGCGCTTGATCGGTTTTTGTGATGTGGCGATCGCAAAGGGCGGCTCCAAAGAGATCGCCTCTAACGAGCTGCCGCGCCGCGACTAAGGCGTGCCTTTCTAGCTAAGGGTTGCGTCCTTGCACTCTTCCCGAGTCACACCCTAGGCTACGCCCGCAAACAGGGTGTCAAATGACTGTTGCGGCGCGTCTGGGGTTGCCACAATTTCGACAATCTTGTTTTGGGACTTTGGCTCAAACACTGATTCCACACAAACCTGAGCCACCTTCGTTCGAGGAATGCTGCCTTCCGATAACGTGTCCGCCGACGACATCACGATCGCATTGTCGTTGTCTTCGTTCTTCAACCCACCCGGACGCACGATCGTATAGGTCAGTCCACTACGCTGAATATATTCCTCCGCTTGCTTCTTCCACACCAAAATCAGCCAAAACAGATTCAACGGATGGAAGAACTGAGACGTACAGAGCGACGAGACGAAGACAAACTGCTGGACTCCATTAGCCTTGGCAGCATCGACGAGATGCTTTGTCCCCTCATAATCCACTTTATAAGGTCCCGTCGGGTCAAAGCTCGGACGCGCACCCGTCGCACAGAAGACAACCGTTGCGTCTGCGATCGCCGCTTTCAAATCCGACTTCAACACATCGCCTGTCACCAGTTCAACTTGCGAGGGCAGAATGGCTCGTGCTGCATCTGCATCTCGCACCAGTGCCCGGATAGGAATATCCCTTGCCAATAACTGCTGGACAATCCGCCGCCCTGTTTCTCCAGTTGCCCCTGCTACAAATGCTTTCATAGGACTTCTCGCTAAACTTGTTCGACTCTTGTTTTCGCTCGAATCGATTCTCTTAACATCTGATGAAGGGTAGAGGTAGAGCAGACTTGAACAACATCAGGCTTCTGACTTTAATCTTTATAGGCTTTGCACAAAGGTTCGTACTTCCTTAAAATACTTTTCGTAACCATTCGATAAAATACATTTCGTAATGATTCGATAGGATTGATCGATTAGAATCGAGTTCGTGCTGATTTCCACGGATAGGGCTAAACCCTCCGAAAAAACCGTCTCAGAGATCACCGCACACCTGTGCCACTCAGTATAGATTGTATGAACTTTCAAGGGACGCGATCGCTTAAACGTGAAGCACCAGATACCTTCAGGGAACCTTGGATCAAGACCAACGGCGTAAATCAAGAGAGAGCATGCAGTCCTCACCAACCAACTCGTTTTACGAAGCTTCGCAGGATCGTCAACTGACTCACACTGCCGATCACGGTTTGCACTCGATCTCCACCCATTGTCCAGCCTCCGAAGGCACAAGTTCAGTTGCACCAATCGGGTCAACTGAATTTCGGAGCCACTTCGTGGACTTCATGGAAATGGGTGCCGATGTGCAAACTGTAGAAAAGTATCTTGATGGCCATTCTGAGTGGTTTCATCGCTGCGCCCACCCCATGGTGGTAGAGTCGATCGGCGCGAATAGCTATGCGATGACCGTTGGGCGGTTTGGCGCATTCGGCTTCGATGTTGAACCGAAAATTGGACTAGACCTACTGCCTCATCAGGAAAGCGTGTATCGGATTGAGACAGTTCCGGTGCCAAACTACACGGAGATTGGCTATGAGGTTGATTTTCGCGCCGCGATGGAGCTAATTGATCTAGGTAACGATACTTCTGGGTGGGCAACAACCCGAATTCAGTGGGAATTAGATCTGGCGGTTGCCATTCAGTTCCCAAAATTCATTCACGCTCTGCCAGAGACGCTGATCCGGCGCACCGGCGATCGCATTCTCAATCAGGTGGTTCGGCAGGTCTCCCGTCGCTTAACTCACAAGGTGCAAGAAGACTTTCATTCATCTCATTGCCTCCCCCTGCCAAAACGGGCTAAAAAGCAACGCTAAGGAACGTGGATTAAATAAGACCGGCGGAAAAGGGAAAGGTGATAGGCTTGG
>NZ_JCACKG010000080.1:0-17329 GCF_059505265.1 Myxacorys chilensis
GTTCGCCAATCAGTTGGACAAGGTTTTTCCCCTACTACAATGAAACAGCCCTGCCAGCAGGGCGATGAATATCAAAGCAAACCGCAAATTGCTGCCAAAATGATTCAGCAATTGCAAGCGATGGGATTTCAATTTGAACTGGTATTGGCAGATAGCTTGTACGGTGAAAGCAAAGTCAATTTCGTCAATGTCCTCGACGAGTTAAAGTTGCCCTACATCCTGGCGATTCGCAGCGACCGTGGACGCTGGTTACCCCAAGAGGAGGAGGTTTACCAAGAGCCTTGGCAGGAGTTCAAACGCACCTTTATCAATGGCACCACTGAAGTGCGCTACATGGCAGAGGTAATTTATGGGAAGCGCCGTCGTAAGCAGTACTGGTTGCTGACAACAGACCCACAAACCTTACCGGACAATTCCACTTCGTTTGTCATGGTCTGTGCGCCTGCGATTGCTTTGAGCGAAATTGGCAACCAGTATGGGTTTAGAACCTGGATTGAATATGGTCTCAAGCAAGCCAAAGATGCGCTCGGTTGGGCAGACTTCCGCATGACTAGCTATGAGCAAATTGAAAAGTGGTGGGAGATGGTGATGAGTGCCTTTCTGATGGTGAGTGTGGTTGCTGACCAGTTTAATGACGCTTGTCCATTGTTGTATCGTCACTTTGCTCAACATCCTTGGTGGGACAACCAACGGGGCTGGACTGCTCAACAATCTCCGCTTAATTGTTCAACCGTTAATCAGCGCCAACCTAGTTGCAACCTTGGTTGACGATATTGCCGATGCCTTAATTGTCCACAGGATTGGCTCAACTGATTGAGCAGATGGATCAGTTCTATTGTCCGGTTATACACGAACTGAACTTGTACAATCTCCCCTTTTCTTCTGCTTAGAGTGACTGAAAAGGGCTAAGTCATCCAAGCAGCGGCAAGATTCCTCTCTCAATGGAACAAGGAACAGCTTTTGTGTATCTTAATATACAGAGAGAAACAGGTAACTACGCCTCAATACACTATGACCTGATCATGCGACCTTATGGGACATTGCTCATGTCTGAGCTAGCTACTGACTTTCTAGATTCGACTCGACTTTTATTCGGGTTACAGCAAGGCAATGACATTGCCCAAAGTTTGAGTGGCTGTTTAGAACCAGAGGCAATCGCGCATCGAGTCACAGAAGGATTGGTTCAGAAGTTTGGCTGTGCCTTTGCCCGGATTTGGATTGTAGAACCTGATTTTAAAATGCTGCGGCTCGTAGCCTCGTCAGGCATGTACACGCGCCTTGATGGATCATTTGCCCGCGTGCCAATGGGAGCCTTCAAAGTTGGTAAAATTGCTCAGCACTGCATTCCGTTTCTCAGTAACCATTTAGCCGAAGAGACATGGGTTAAAGATCGAGACTGGGCGATCGCGCACAACATTCGAGGATTTGCAGGGTATCCGCTCACCGCTGCTGGAAAAGTGGTGGGCGTGTTAGCGGTCTTTAGTCAGCAAGCGATGGAGCCAGAGTTTCTAGAGATTCTACAGGGGCTATGTACCACGGTGACAGTTGCGTTAGAGACGGCACTGCAACATCAGCAAGAAAAGCAACTCTGGCAAGTGTCATCTCCTTCGTCTGCGGCTGCGCCTCTGTCAGAGCAGTTAGCAACTCTGCTGCACAATACTCGTTTGGTCTTACTCGGCACAGAGCGACCGTTGACAACTTCTTTGACTTGTCTGTTTCTGCGATCGGCGGAGATCCTCAGTCAACTGCCGTGCGTCTACTGTCGATTAAATTATGGAACCGAGCAAATTTCGCTAGAGGCAATGGTTTCCACAGGCGATCAACAGCCCGAAGATCAGATTGCTAACTTTAGCGAACTGGTGCTTACAGCCTCGTGTCTTGGCGGCGACCTTCAAATTCACACCAGCGACAATCAAGGCATGGTTCAAGTGTTACTGAATGTGCCGTATCCAAACTGTCGATTAGGCTCACGCTTACGAATTGCGTGTCGATCCTCAATTTTGCAACTCGCATTTACTCATTTAGCTTCTCTCGCAGGACTCACCGTTTGCCTATCCGACGATCGCTCGATTCCAGTCATCACAGACGATCTCACCCATGTCCAAGCAACTAACAGTCCCATCCTGTGGATTAATGCTGCTGAGCAAGCCGCTCCTAAACAGGCCAAAGCCAAGCTGGAGTTATCGATTAGCCCGGAGCAATTGCAGGATGCGATCGCAACGGTGATACGGGGTGAAGAGTGGGGCATCGAGCCGCAACCGCAGAAGCTGTCTGATCGAGAACAGGAAATTATGGCGCTATTAGTGCAAGGATTGCGCGATCGCGACATTGCCAATCGGCTGATCATCAGCGAAAGCACCGTCAAGTTTCACATGAACAATGTCCTGGCCAAGCTAAAAGTGCGAACTCGCTATCAAGCCATTTACCAAGCCATCTTAAATGGCTGGGTCGCGCAGTCCCTTCCACCTTATCCAAATCAATAGATGTATCCGAAAATTTGTAAGCGAAACTGTTCCTAGGTTTGCGGGCGATTTTCTCGGAATAGTTCTGATACACAGCCATCGGGGTTTGAGGCAGTTTCTGATAGAAACTCCAGTGCAACATCGAATCTTAGTAAAACTAACTGCTTCAAGTCCCTAAGTGGTTGGGTGACACCTTAAGTAAGTCAGCCTGAATTCTCCTCAAGCACGAGATTTCAGGCGTTTTCTTTGGAAAAAGTAATTTTCTTTACAATCACATCCAATGATTTCATTCTAATTTCATTTTCAAGCGCCATGCTAACAGCAGGGAATATTGACGTTCCTCTGACTGCTAGGAGAACACACATGCGACGCTTCATATACATAACTGTATTAACCACAGTATTTACTTCTACGGTTCTTTCTGCATTTGCACAAGCACCATTCTCTAAAGCAAGTGCTGTTATTCACAGTGCCGCCTATCCCAATCAAGCTAAAGTTACAAGTGCAACTTATCATGTTGGCATTCAAGTTGGCAGATCTTCACTCTCAGAAATTCGCTTGATTGTGCCTGAAAATGCACCCGGAAAGATTCGGATGGGTCAAATTGCGGTCTCTGATGCAACGGGACAACTCATCAAAGCAAATCGCTCATTTAATGGAAAAGAAGTGACGATCGCATTCGCTCAACCTGTTGCTGTGGGAACAATGCTCGAAATCGATCTCAATGGCGTAAGAACTTCAGACCTGCTTGGTCGCACTTGGCTATTCCCGATCTATGGTAGAAGTGACGGAATGAATCAAGAGATTCCTCTCGGAACAGCACGGATTCAAACGTATCAGTAAAGGAAGCTAGAATGCGGATTCTGCTTGTAGAGGATGAACCAGATTTGGGTGCTGCGATCGAGAAAAAGTTAACGCGCGATCGCTACATTGTCGATTGGACGCAAGACGGCAATGAGGCTTGGGCTTACCTTACTCAGTCGCATACTCAATACACACTAGCCGTGATTGATTGGATGCTGCCTGGGCTATCTGGAATTGAACTCTGCCAGCGGTTACGAGCGAGACAAAGCACTATTCCAGTCTTGATGCTGACCGCACGAGATAGTATGAACGATCGGGTTACTGGATTGGATGCGGGAGCCGATGATTATCTCATCAAGCCGTTCGGGATGCCAGAACTCCTTGCTCGCATCCGAGCGTTGCAGCGTCGATCGCCGCAACTTCAACCTCAAAATCTACAGGTTGGTTCGCTCATGCTTGAGTACAGTTCGTCTAGTCTGCGATCGCAGGAGTCAGCCATTAAAATTCTGCTAACCGCAAAGGAATTTCAGTTACTGGAATATTTGATGAAGCACGCCAATCAGATCGTCAGTACTGAGCAAATTCGCAATCAACTTTGGACTGTCAACTCAGACTCTGCAAGTAACGTCGTCGCTGCTCACATTCGATTACTGCGTCGTAAACTTTCTGAGCAAGGAATCAATAACGCGATTGAGACAGTTTACGGACTAGGTTATCGTTTGAATATTGCTACCTGAAAATTATGCGTCAGAACCGACTGTTTAACCGGACGCGTCTGAAGCTCGCTGCTTGGTACGCAGGTGTGATGGGATTGATTTTGAGCGTTTTTGGAGTAGCGGTCTACTCGCATTTAGCGCAGAGTCATTTCAGCGCGATCGATAGCGAAATCCAAACTCTGGCTGGCACTCTGCACGACAGCCTTGAGCCTGTGCTACAGCAGCCAGGACAACTTGATTCGAGAGTAAAGCAAATTCTACCCGGACTTTGCATGGGCAATGTGCCTTGTCAAACCCCGGTTCAAACCTCGCATATTCATGTATTAGGTGTCGGTAAACAGGACTCTTACTATGTGCAGTTTGTCGATTTGGCGTCGCGGCTGTTAGCAACTGTGAATACACCACCACAAACAACTATTGCGCCCCAAGGCGAGACTTGGCAAACAGTCAGCGATTCACAAGGGCAACGCTATCATCAATTCTCATTGTTGCTTAAAACAGCAACTGGACAACCGTGGGGCTATCTGCAAGTGGGACGATCACTCTCCGATTATGACAATCATTTAGAGTCGCTTAAGGTGTTTTTGCTACTCGGATTACCGATCGCGATGCTATTAGTTGGAGGCGCAAGTTGGTGGTTAGCCGGACTCGCAATGCAGCCCATCTATAATTCTTATCAACAAGTCCAGCAATTTACAGCAGATGCAGCGCACGAACTTAGAACTCCCCTTGCCGCCGTTCAAGCGACGGTTGAATCTACCTTGGAGGTAGAAGATTTAACCCTACCCGAAGCTCGGACGACTTTACAAACCATTGAACGTCAAAATCAAAGGCTTTCTCAGCTTGTCCACGACTTAATGATGCTATCGCGAATGGATCTTAAAGTGTTGCCGATGAAGCAGCAAACTTGTTGCCTAAATGAATTGCTTAACGATCTAGCCGAAGAATTATCAGCGTTGGCAGTTACGGCTCAAGTTTCATTAGTAATAGAATTCAAATCTCAGTCGCTACTTTACGTGGTTGGTGATGAAGAGCAGCTTTACCAATTATTTACAAATTTGATGATCAACGCAATTCAGTATTCCATGCCTAAAGGATTAGTTACGGTGCAATTGCTGAAAGAAGATTACAGTGCGCTAATTCAGATTCGGGATATCGGTGTTGGGATTGCGCCGAGTGATCAGGCTCGCATTTTTGATCGGTTTTACCGAGTGAATCGCGATCGCTCCCGTAAAACTGGGGGCGCAGGGCTGGGGTTAGCGATCGCGCGAGCGATTGTCAAAGCTCACCACGGCAGTCTTCAAGTTCAAAGTCAATTGGGCAAAGGCAGCACCTTTACAGTTCGCCTTCCACTTCAGCAAATGCGCCATTTGTCGTAAAAAAAGCCTATAACTTCCAGATGGAATTACAGGCTTGAAAAAGGTGTAAGACTAAGACAAAGTTATGTCAAACCTTGCTTGAGTTCTACCTGAAGATTGTACTTACCAAAGATGAAATCTAGATGAAATTGCTTGGCTTGGCAATTTGAGTCAATCAGAATGCCAAAAATGGTTGAAGTACGCCATCGATAACATTGCAGTTACTCTTGCATCACCGCCCATAACTCAGGCTCGTTCCCATATTCCTCAAACAGACTCCTCCTAGTCTTATCGTTAGACTTAAAGTTTTCGTAGTAATCAACACAAAAATCAGTTTGATCTAACACATACGCTTACACCATACTCTGCACAACAAAGCGAGATAGCGAATGGCAAAACATTATCCGGTCATCATTGTCGGTGGCGGTCAAGCGGGGCTATCGATCAGCTACTGCTTAAAAGAAAGAGGCATCCAGCACATCATTTTCGAGAAGAATCGAATCGGGTATGCATGGCGGTCAAAACGCTGGGATTCGTTTTGTCTTGTCACTCCAAATTGGCAATGTCAGTTACCAGGCTATGCCTATCCAGGGAAAGACCCGCACGGATTTATGAAAAAAGATGAAATTGTCACCTATATCGAAAACTATGCTGCATCGTTTGATCCGCCAGTCGAAGAAAAAGTTGAAGTGTTGAAAGTCTGCAAAAGCAGAAATGAAGATGTATTTGAAGTCGCAACATCGATCGGAGACTACACGGCTGATCAGGTCGTCATTGCGGCAGGCAGTTATCATCTGCCCAACATTCCAAGACTTGCAGAACGGCTGCCTAAAACCGTGATGCAGTTACATTCGTCGGAATACAAAACTCCAGAGTTGTTACCCGCTCAAGATGTATTAGTTGTGGGAACCGGACAATCGGGATGTCAAATTGCAGAAGATTTGCATTTAGCAGGGAAACAAGTTCATTTGTGTGTTGGAGGCGCACCGCGATCGCCTCGCCGTTACCGGGGTAAAGATGTCGTCGATTGGCTTGATCAGATGGGATATTACGATCTATCCGTTGATGATCATCCCCAAAAAGAGAATGTCAGAACCAAAGCAAATCATTATGTAACAGGTCGCGATGGTGGGCGAGAAATTGACTTGCGACAGTTCGCCCTAGAAGGCATGAAACTGTATGGTCGCATTAAAGATGTTCACGTCAAAGATGAACAGAGTGGCACACTCGAATTTCGCAATGACCTCCAGCAAAACTTAGATCAAGCGGACGCCGTTTCTGAAAGCATTAAGAAGACCATTGATCAATTCATTGAGAAGCATCAAATTGAAGCCCCTGTAGAGCCTCCCTATTGCCCCGTCTGGCAACCAGAAGAGACTCTGGAACTCGATTACACTACGATTGGTGCTGTCATTTGGTGCACTGGCTATCGCTCTGACTTTAAGTGGATCGATATTCCGGTTTTTGATGGCAAAGGCTATCCAGGGCATGAGCGAGGCGTGACCAGCGTGCGAGGACTGTACTTTTTGGGATTACCGTGGCTCTACACCTGGGGATCAGGAAGATTTTCAGGCATCGCTCGCGATGCGAGTTATCTCGCAGATTACATTGTTGCGAGAAAGAAAGTCTCTCCTTCTAACGCTTGGAGCGTTGTGAATGAGTTTTTGCTCGGATCATAGTGGTCGATACCCTGTCGATTTCGATAGGGGTCTAACCGCGTGAGGGAGGGTTTGAAGCTGGCGCGATCGCACTCCCTGTTTCTATGATTAGACCTGCAACTTTTGTAATGAAAGACACAAACCCTTCCTTTGGTCAGCACTTACGCTGGCAGCACAACTCAATCAGGAGAAAATCATGCCTGAAGTAACAGCGCCCGCCCATCAGACTGGAGACTTCTTTGTTGATTACGAAGAGAAAGTTTTTCCTGATGTCAAAGCCGAACCGGGTGAAAAAGCATTGGTCACGTTTCACACTGTTGCATTTGAAGGATCGATCGGGTTAGTGAACATGTTGCAATCATTGCGATTGCTGCGTAAAGGATTTGAAACGTCAATGCTGTTGTACGGTCCGGGTGTGACGCTAGGAGTACAACGCGGATTTCCAAAGCTCGGTGACGAAGCCTTTCCGGGGCATCAAAACTTTGCAAATCAAATTAGTAAGTTCATCTCAGAAGGCGGCAATGTTTATGCGTGTCGCTTTGCGCTTCAAGCCCTGTACGGACACGGCGAACCGTCGCTGATTCCAGGAATTCGTCCGATTAGTCCCTTAGATGTGTTGGACTTGGTGTTGATGCACCGCAAGGATGGCGCATTTATTCTCGATACTTGGACGCTGTAAGAGCGGTAGGACTGGCGCATTGGCAACGGCTTTTTAACAGATGTGCTTTTTAACAGATGTAGCAGATGACCAAGCCGTATTCAGAACTAATCTGCTACATCCGCGATCGCATCCACTGCCACCAAGATTCCAATAGCTGTCCGCGTAGTTGCAGTTCTTAGTGGAGTTGCGCCCTGCGCTTCGCGGCAATGCTCTAACCGAAACCGGAGGACATCGTGGATTACTCACGCACCATTCGTGCCGCCGCTGTTCAAATTAGTCCTGTCTTATTTAGTCGGGACGGCACAATCGAAAAAGTACTAACTGCGATCGCATCGGCGGCCCAACAAGGCGCACAGCTAATCGTCTTTCCAGAAACCTTTGTTCCCTACTATCCCTACTTTTCATTTATTCAGCCTCCGGTGTTCATGGGCAAAGAGCATTTGCGGCTGTACAAAGAGGCGGTAGAAGTGCCGAGTCCTGTGACTGATGCAGTAAGTAGGGCAGCGCGATCGCATAGTATTGTTGTCGTTTTGGGTGTGAATGAGCGCGATCGCGGATCGCTCTACAACACCCAACTGATTTTCGATGCAGACGGTTCGTTAGTGCTAAAACGACGCAAAATTACGCCGACCTACCACGAACGTATGGTGTGGGGACAGGGAGACGGGTCTGGTCTCACGGTTGTAGATACAGCAGTGGGAAGGCTGGGTGCGCTGGCGTGCTGGGAGCATTACAATCCGCTCGCTCGATTTGCGCTCATGGCACAGCATGAGCAGATTCATTGCTCTCAGTTTCCGGGATCAATGGTCGGGCAAATCTTTGCCGATCAGTTAGAAGTGACCATTCGCCATCATGCCTTGGAGTCAGGCTGTTTTGTCGTGAATTCCACAGGCTGGTTAGCACCAGAGCAAATCGAACAGATTACCACCGACGAGAACCTGCAACGAGTACTGACCGGAGGGTGTCATACAACGATCGTCAGTCCTGAAGGCAATCATCTGTGTTCACCGATTACCGAAGGAGAAGGGATTGCGATCGCAGATCTCGACTTTTCTTTAATCACAAAGCGTAAACGCATGATGGATTCGGTTGGTCACTACGCTCGCCCGGATCTTTTGCAATTGCAGATGAATACGGAATCTAGAACAGTAACGAATCTGAGTATAGAAACAGTAGATAAACCAATAGACCTAAATGATTTTCCATCTATGGCAATTCTAAATCAATCGTGATGCTTTCACGATTACCATCATTTAGAACTTTATTAATATCTATTCTGCAAAAGTAAATCGCTCTTAGAAATGATCTAGCTAAACTCATGCTAATGGCTCAAATTCATGAATAAACAACACCTGATTACAGATATTCAATCTCATGGATTAAAGTTAATTGAACATGAGACGGGAGCATCTGGACGCAAAGGCGGAGCAGGTCCGTCTGATCATAAAGCGATTACGATCGACAATACAACAGTGATGGTTCCTATCTTCACTAGCGTAGCGGCGGACTCTCCTTACACAGCCCGATTTGATGCTGCAACAGAGCAGACCATTTTAGAGTTGAATGGAGAAACAATCTCGTCTATCGATTTTCCGACTCAGCCCAACTTTTACCGCCTCGCCACAGCAGATGGCATTCCTTACTGGAAAATTGCGCTGTTGCATAGCCGCGATGTTTTAGCGACCACCGTCTTGCAAACTTGTATGCGGTATAACGACACGGCTACATCGTGTCAGTTCTGCGCGATCGGGCAATCCTTAGACGCCGATCGCACAATTGCCCGCAAAACTCCCGATCAGCTTGCAGAAGTGGCAGAAGCGGCGGTGAAGTTGGATGGTGTGAAGCACATGGTCATGACAACTGGAACCCCCAACACGCGCGATCGCGGTGCTGCTTATCTAACTGACTGCGCCAAAGCCATCAAAGCTCGTGTCAATTTGCCCATCCAAGCGCAATGTGAGCCTCCAGATGAGTTTGTCTGGTTTGAGCGGCTTCAGAATGCAGGCGTTGATAGCTTAGGAATGCACTTAGAAGCGGTCGATCCAGAGGTGCGATCGCGGATCATGCCAGGTAAAGCAACGGTTCCGGTTGCCTATTACTTTGAGGCGTTTGAGGCAGCGGTTCGAGTCTTCGGCTGGGGTCAGGTCAGTACGTATTTGCTAGCTGGATTAGGAGATGATCTCGATACCTTGTTGGCGGCGTGCGATCGCTTGATTGCAATGGGAGTTTATCCGTTTGTGGTTCCCTTCGTGCCCATTAGCGGCACGCCTCTCGCTCATCAGCCGCCACCTAAGAGCGCGTTTATGCAAGCGTTGTATCAACAGGTGGGCAGAATGCTCGATCGACACGGAATGTCGTCTAAATCGATCAAAGCAGGCTGTGCAAAATGTGGAGCGTGCTCTGCTCTTTCAGAATATGAATCTTAAGTTTTGAATTCTAACGTCTTGCTTAACGTCCTATGGTTACTACTCCTGGTTTTCGCCTTGGTATTTACGTCTTCAAAGATGCAGAAATCGTCGATTACGCTGCACCCTATGGCGTCTTTTCGGTTGCCCGTCGATTTGATCCTGAACTAGAAGCCTTTCTGATTGCGGATGCTATGCGCCCTGTGCAAACGCAAGCCGGATTTACGGTTCTACCCAACTACAGCTTTGCCGATGCGCCCTACATGAATGCCTTTCTCATTCCAGGCGGGTTTGGCACACGTCAAGAGATGCACAACAAACGCCTCCACACGTTTATTGAGAGCCTACCCGCTGATTGCCTCATCACCAGTGTCTGTACCGGATCTTGGATTTATGGCGCGATGGGATTGCTAGACGGATTAGTGGCCACCAATCGCAAAGAACCCGATCGCCTGGAAGCTTCGGGTGCAGGTAAAGTGCCCATCGATCGCTTGGCTGAAATTGCGCCTGCCTGCAAAATCAGTCGATCGCGCGTCGTCGATACAGGCCGCGTCATCACAGCAGGCGGCATTGCCTCTGGAATGGAGATGGGCTTTCACCTACTCCGTCGGGCAGGCTATGACGAATCGTTGATTTCTGATGTGGCCCGAGTGATGGAATATGGCCAAGCCTATGACCTTTATCGCTCGGATCTTGAGATTGCTCATTAACTTGTCCTTACCATGTCCTATCAATTTAAACTCGCGATCGCGACTGACGAAATAGCGGCTTATTTTGCGCTGCGTCGCTCCATTTTTGTCGAAGAACAAGGGGTATTTCAAGACAGCGATATCGATGAACTGGATAACATTGCTTACCCGATCATTGCGCTACCTGCGACCTCTGATCCAACGGTGTTAGGTATCGTTCGGATTTATGAACCAGAACCCCAACTCTGGTATGGCGGCAGACTTGGCGTTCATCCTGATTTTCGGCGAGCGGGTCGAATTGGTAAAGGCTTAATCTACAAAGCGGTGACAACGGCGAACACCTGGGGATGCCAACGATTTTTAGCCACTGTGCAACTTCAGAACGTCCGCTTTTTTCAACGCCTGCACTGGGACTCTTTGGAAGAAATAACGATTTGCGGATTGCCCCATCATTTGATGGAAGCAGATCTCAATCACTACCCTCCCCATGCCGAACCGCGCCCGGTATTATCAATTGCAGAATGGAAAGCGTCGTGAATCTCACAGATTTGGTTACACAACTACAGCAATCGGTGGGAATATTGCACAAGCAGGATATCCAAGCGATCGCGCATCCACTCCTAGCCGATTCATCTACCATTCCATCGACTATTCAACTCGGCGATGATTGTGCGGCGATTCCTGATGAGATGGGCTATCTGCTGCTCGCCGCAGAAGGAATGCTGCCGTCACTGATTGAAACCGACCCGTGGTTTGCGGGCTGGAGCGCCGTGATGGTGAACGTCAGCGATATCTATGCGATGGGCGGAAGACCAATGGCGATCGTAGACACAATTTGGAGCCAATCCACCACCCTGAGGGACGCTGTTGTTGCCGGAATGAAGGCCGCGTCTCAAGCGTACAACGTTCCGATTGTGGGCGGACACACCAATGGTCACAGCCCTTACAATGCCCTGTCTGTTGCCATTTTAGGGCGAGCGAATCACCTGATCACCAGTTTTCAGGCTCAGCCAGGCGATCGCTTGCTGGTTGCTACCGATTTTCGAGGCAAACCCCATCCCACCTATCCGTTCTGGAATGCCGCAACCCACGCTGATCCAGTTCAACTGCGAGAAGATGTAGCTATTCTGCCCTTCTTGGCCGAATCGGGACTATGCGACGCTGGGAAAGACATTAGTATGGGCGGAATTGTGGGGACGCTGCTCATGCTGCTAGAAACATCTGGCTGCGGGGCAATGCTTGATTTAGATGCAATTCCTTGTCCTCCTGAACTAGCGCGAGAGCAGTGGCTCCTTTGCTTTCCGAGCTATGGCTTCTTGTTGAGCGTTCGTCCTGAAAAAGTAGCGACGGTTCAGGCGCAGTTTCACAAGCGAGATTTGGTTTGTGAAGTAGTTGGAGAAGTTCAGCCCACGCAGCAGCTTTTTCTACAGGCTCAAGATCAGACCGTCCTACTTTGGGATTTAGCCCAACAAGCATTAACCGGATTTTCGGCGGCGAGGATGCCGTCATGAAGCCTGCCTCTCTGAAGATTGCGTTATTGACCTATTCGACAAAACCGAGAGGCAGCGTTATTCACACCTTGGAACTAGCAGAAGCATTACAGGCGTTAGGACATCAAGTGTGTGTTTACGCGCTCGATAAAGATGGTGCAGGATTCGATCGAGTCCTCTCCTGCGATGTCCAACTCATTCCTGCTAAACCTGCTCCTAATCATGTTGATGCGCTCATTAGTAAGCGCATTGAAGAGTTTGTTGAATATTTGAGTTGCTCTAATCAGATTTATGATTGCTATCACGCCCAAGATTGCATTAGTGCAAATGCTTTAGCTATCTTAAGAGCGCAAGGAAAGATCCTTCATTTTATTCGCACAGTTCATCATATTGAAGATTACAAAAGCCTCTACTTACAGCAATGCCAGGATCGATCTATTCGTGATGCAACTCTTTGTCTAAGCGTTAGCAATCAGTGGCAAAAGGCATTGCAACAGCACTATCAAATTTTTGCTCCTGGCGTTATCAATGGCGTCAATACTCAGCGTTTTTCTATTGCTGCTAATGGTTTAGAATCAGCGTTGAAGCAACGACTAGAGCTAACTGGAAACCCTATTTATCTAACCGTTGGGGGAATTGAACCCCGCAAAAATTCGATTGCTTTATTAGAAGCGTTTATTCAAGTGCTATCGGAGTATCCTAGCGCTCAACTTATTATTGCTGGAGGTGCAACGCTTTTTGATTATCAAGACTATCGCGATCTCTTCTTTGCGATCGCAAGCTCAGCTAACCTCAACCAAGCCCTGGTCTTACCGGGTGTGCTTCCAGATTCAGAATTATCGGCGCTGTATCGACTTGCTGATGCCTTTGTATTTCCGTCGGTTAAAGAAGGTTGGGGACTAGTATTGCTCGAAGCGATCGCATCGGGTGTTCCTGTCATCACCTCCGATCAACCACCCTTTACCGAATTCCTCTCCAAAAACCAAGCCTTAATGATTGACCCTAGTTCACCTAGCGCGATCGCACAGGGCATGAAGACAGCGATCCAGCCGTCTGTTGCTCAACGCCTTGTTGAACAAAGTCGTTCCATTTGTGAACAGTACACCTGGACAGCTTCTGCCAAACTGCACCTAACCCACTACTACAATCTCCTGAGCCAGTATGCCTGAAATCCGGTTTCAAATTGAGTTACCCGATGGGTCTCAAACGACGTGCTATTCTCCCTCGCTCATCGTCAAGGAGTACTTCACACCCGGTCATGACTATGCCTTGGATGATTTCATTACGAGATCGCGCACCGCTTTGAACATTGCGAGCGATCGCGTCCGAGAAAAATACGGCAGACCCTGTGGTTTAGCGCTAGGACAGTTAGCAGCAATTGAAGCCCTAGCGACTCAATATCAGCACATTGCTCAGCCTCAGGTGAAACTGATTCAATTTATCGAGTAAGGTATCGTCTGTTCTCTATCACTGGGAGCCGAATGTCAGGAGAACGCTTTGACAGGGATAATACCAATTTCATTAATGCGACAGAGCCGCGCAGGGGCGCGACACTGCCATGCCCTTACTGGTTCCTACGGAGTTGCGCTCTGCGCTAATCGCTCATCTGTAACGAGTATTCTTTAAACGGGTATCAGGTTTTATTGAATTGAGTGGCCTAAAAACTGCTCATATCCCTCCCTAAACCTTTGCTTTCCGCCAGTTTCGATAATGCTGCCGTGAGCCATAATCACTCGTTCAAAGTTCCACGCCAATACTTTTTCAACTGACCGTCTAACCCTCTCTTTCTCTCGTGTAGCAACTCGTTCCAATAGTGATGGACTCAGAGTTTTATATCCTCCAAGCACTCTCGTTGCAAATTGCGTAATCAGCGGAAAACGTTCATCAAAATGAAAAGCGATGTCTGTTAATATCACGCTGTGACTCTCAGCATGAAAAAAAACGCATTCATTCAATGCTTCAAAACCCGTTAAACCTACCGTTCTAAATCCATCAAACACTACATACTCGACCTCATTCAGCAATCTATTTCCATCCTTGCTAATCGTTTGATCAATAGCAAGATCTGGTTTTTTAAATTCTAAACCCGGCGCAGCCCAAAACGTTGCCTTGGGATAGAGAGCTTTGCAGTTTGCTGCAAATAGATAGTGATAGAGATTTGGAGCAATAATATGGCTGACGGTTCCTATTTCATCTAATTGGCGAGTGAGCGCATCATCCATCTGAATTGGAGAGATAATAGCCAAAGTGCGATTGGCTAAACGAATGACTGTCATTCTCGTTCCAACGCTAAGTCCAAAGTATCTGAATGGTTGTTCAGCAACCCAAATATCTGTGTCAAGTTGTCTAAGCATCATCAATTGAAAATCGCCGTTTTGCTCACCTTACCTTACCTCGTTCACCCTCCCCAGTAGCCGAACGATTTGATTGAGCGCGATCGCTACCGTTTCCGTTATGAGAGCTTACCTGCCAAGAAATCCTAATCTAAGAATTATTCTGGCGGGACAATTTGTTAAGATAATTAAATATTTCTGAAGTTTCGCCAGCATCACCGTCTGGTGGCACGTTCTCACAAAACTCTTACTCCTCCACTAGACATTCTTTCGTTAGACACTTTAAAGTACCGGAGGCTAATGGCAGTATCTAGACAGATCTGAAAAACTATTAGCAGAAAAACCACATCTGCCGACCCCCTGAACGATCCGAAACTCAATGGACTTCAATTTGCTACCGACTCACTTACTGATTCAACTGATGCTGGGACTGGTTTCCATCGTCTTTGCCGATCTCGTGCGAGATCTTTATCACCTCGCAGGGCACTACTGGCAACCGTTACAGAAATTCCATACTCTGCATCACAAAGCCTATCGCCCTGATTTAACCATCACGAGTCTAGAAACCTATCAGAAAGCGCAGTGGTACAACGACGTACCAGAAGATCTGTTCATGGTCGGGGCAACGGCTGTATTGGCATACCTGAGCCAAGGTTATGGAATGTGGCTGGGTTGTCTATATTCGATCAGTTTTTTGATTCCTGCGATCGCGCGATCGCAAGGATTTTGGCTTCAGACCGATCTAACCCACAAACCGGGTGATCTCATCGAAATTCCGTCTCATTGGCGCGTCAACCGCAGTTACCACTGGCGACACCATTTCGATCAGGGCAATGCCTACTTCTGTAGTAACGTGACGCTACTGGATAAACTAATCGGAACCAGTCTGTCCTTAAAGGGGAAGGTCGTTGCAATCACGGGAGCTTCGGGTACGTTGGGACAGGCATTAACAGAAGAACTGTTGCTTCAAGGGGCAAAAGTGGTGGCGTTGACCACTAATACGCAAGCAGAGCTTAAGCCAGGAATTGAGGTGATGCACTGGCAGTTAGGATCTGAGACAGATCTAAAGAACCGCTTGCAGGGCGTTGACATTTTAATCCTAAATCACGGCGTCAATGTATATGGTGATTGTTCCTTCGCTGCGATACAAAAGTCATATGAAGTGAACACGTTTTCTACTTTGAAATTAGCCGAACTATTTCTAGAAACCGTCACAAAATCTTCTCACAAAGCCCTTAAAGAACTTTGGATCAACACCTCGGAAGCAGAAGTAAGTCCTGCTCTGAGCCCGCTTTACGAGTTGTCTAAGCGAACGTTGGGAGATTTAATTACGCTCCGCCGCCTTGATGCTCCCTGCATTATTCGTAAATTAGTGTTAGGTCCGTTTAAGAGTGACCTCAATCCCCACGGTGTGATGTCGTCTAGATGGATCGCTTGGGCGATCGTAGCTCTGGCAAAACGAGATTTTCGGAATATTATTGTGACGATTAATCCACTGACTTACATTGCCTTGCCAATCAAAGAACTTTTTCAGTCCCTCTATTTCCGCCTATTTACATCTAGTGGAGATCAGCGTTGAAATTGCCGCAGATTTGAACAACAATACAGCTAGCATGTGCAAAGCTGCCAGCTATTGTCCCTCTGTTTAAGTTGGGCGACTAGCTGGTAAGTAAGCGGCTTCAATTACTGAATGAAATCTAGGCAGGAAAGCAGACTCGAATGCGGCGCAACAAATCAGCGTTATCAATGGGTTTACAGAGAAAATCATCTGCGCCTAATCTCCAGCCTGGTTCTATCATCGATTCGTCATACGCCGTTATCAACACAACAGGAATCGACGAGAGGCGACGATTGCCCCGGATTCGCCGCACCACTTCAAAGCCATTCATTTCCGGCATCATGACATCTAACAGAACTAAGTCAGGCGGCTCAGCCTTCATATGTTGTAGCGCCGCTTGACCGCTATCTGCTACATCCACGTCATACCCTTCGGCTTCCAAAAGAGCTTGTAGCAAGAAATAGTTATCTGGATTATCATCGACGACCAGAATGCGGTGGGTCTCAGAAGTTGGGTTTAACGCTTCAGTCATATAGGTAAATTAGGCTGAATGGTTCATATAGCCCCACATCTTAAAATGTAATCTTTCAAGCACACATCGCTCCTGTGGAATAGGTAGAACTCGATGCTGACTGTCCAATCACAGATATACGAACCTACTGTCGCGCGGCAGCACGTCGTAAAGATGAAGTCATCCCTCATCGCTTTCCAAACCCATTATTCTAAATTGGACAGGTTATACATTTGACAGACTACTAGCTCACTTATTCCTAAATCCCTTTTAAGAAGGAAGACATAAAATGACCACTGCAGTAGGGTTGGATTACTTTTTATCCTAGCCCCCTATGTTTAGTACTCAAGATCAGTTTGTTAAAAAACAAGTCAGTATTAGAAATATGGCTGGCTCTGGCAAGTTCCAAATGGGTTCGCCAAGCGAAGTCCACACGATTACCTACCTAGAAGCGGGCACAAATCATGGTGCAACGCCAATTGTGTTCTTACATGGTTGGGCGATCGCGGCTAAACCCTATCGAGAGATCCTGGATTTGCTGTCGCAGCGACATCGAGTAATCATGCCTGACCTGCCTGGATTTGGCGACTCGCGCGACTGCGGACTGCTAGAGAGCAACGATCGCTATGCTATTAACCCGGCAACTTGAGAGAATGCAGAGCGAGTGAGCAATTTGTACAATTA
>NZ_JCACKG010000081.1:0-17132 GCF_059505265.1 Myxacorys chilensis
TGGCACTTTACATTACTCTAGCTTGTACCTCATTAGGCTGGAAAAGGCTGTAGAAATTGTTCAAGCAACATTAAGCTGCTCTCTGGTCTGGGATTGGCAAGATACAAAAGGTATCCATCCAGTTCATCAACTGATGGAGTCCACGCCTGAGTCCGGGAACCGGAAAGATCTGTAACCAAACTTCTAACCATCCCCAGCACCAATACGGTTGCAGCAGTAACCGTAAGTTATTCAAGGCACTTTTCCAGGTGGTTCCAGCCTCCCAATGGAGGTGCTGGCTGAATGGCAAGAGCTGTGGTGCTGCACTTATTGTCGTCGAAGTGTGTTTTTGATGGTGCTTAAACTGCTCTGCGTGTAGGCTGACCAACAGGTAAGCGCTGAACACGACCTCCCACCAACGCTCAATGCTGTTGTAATCGGTCAGGCGATAATCATGCCAGCCCAACTCATGTTTTACCTGTTTGAACCCGTATTCAATCCACATTCTCAAACTGTATTGAGTGGCAACACTCAATAGAATGTCTCCACTCAAATTAGTCATGATGAACCAGCTATCTGCTTTGTCCGGCTCTTCATGCTACCTTTGGTGATTTGATAGTACCGCACCTTGCGGCGGTGTCCAAAGATAATCTCACGAATGTAGCGACGTTCTGAGGGATGTTCTGATAAGGGCTGATCATACGTCCGCCATCGGTTGTAGCGCACTCGCTGCCCTTTGGTCATCAGCACTCCATGATTCGAGCGAATCGCCACAATGTAGGGCAATTGCAGTTTCTCCAAGCGGCTAATCACTGCTGCACTTTCGCCATACAAGCTATCGGCTAACACGCGTTCAATCACAAACCCTAAAGCTTGGATCTCTTGAATCATTTGTACGGCTAACTGGGGTTTGCTCTGGTATTCGTCATTCGCTTTGAGACGAGATTTCGGCTTGTAGATTTTGAACAACAACGGGTAGGTGATGTTCTCGACCACGGCGTAGGCATTGACGCTAACCATGCCATTTTCGGTCTTGCCGAGATTACCGATGTATTGTTTCGCCACATAATCGGTCGTTGTTCCCTTCTTCACATCGCCCGTTTCATCAATGCACAAGCTGATAGGGCGAGTGCCGATTTGTTGCCGAATCAGGTGTAACCGAATCGCTCGGACTTCGCCGACTTCCCACGGACCATCGCGCAAAAAGTGATGCAAGCTTTGTCCATCTTTGAGTCCGTTCAATTTGGCGATCTCCGGTAGCGTTTTGCGCGGCAGTGAACTCACGATGCCAACGTGCAGCCATTTGAAGCATTCATACGCTCTCACATCCTCAAACCCTGAGCGGTAGAACAGGCAATACTCATCGATGAAACCAACCGTGGCGATGGGTGGTCGTAGCATCAGAATCTCAATTGAATCACAGCTTCTTTCAGTCTAATTTCTATCTCACTAAAGTAACAGAAGAGGGATCAGTTAACCCTTTCTGGATATATCTTGTCTCATCTGGTAGATAAGTAGCAGTGGCAGTCTGGCTTCTCGATTAGGGACTCCACGAGCGCATTTAATGCTACGGCTGCTAACAGTCCGCCGCCGAGCGTGCTGTCGATCGTAATATAAGGAACGCCCAATCTCATTAATCGCCGCTTTGCAGCAGGTGCATGACTGAATCCGATCGGCATCGCAATTACAAGCGCAGGTTGAAGCTGTCCCTGTTCGATGAAGGTACAGACAGACATCAAGACTGAAGGAGCATATCCAATCACCAGAACGCCGTTTCTCGGAAGCTGCTGTAGCTGATCTTTCCATTGCCCATTGTTCCAAAAGGCTTGTTCTGCTTCTGTCACATCAGTAATATGCAAGTCATCGATCAGCGTTGTAACTGAACACTTAAGATGGGCGAGACGAGTTTGATCCAACGTTGCAACTACAGGCATGACATCGCCAACAATATGACATCCTGCTTTAAGGGCATCTCGTGCAGCCGCGATCGCAGTTTTACTGAGTCGAACAAACTGCACCAAGCTGATATCGCCACAAGCGAGTACAAGCTTCGATAGTAAATCAACTTCAATCTCAGAACGGTCAGACAGATCGGGCAACAGTTGTTGCAATGATTCTTGAAACGTTTCTGGATGAGCCGCTGTTTCTGCATCCAAGTGCTGCCAGAGTTTTTCCAGTTCTCCAGAACCGTCTTGGGTTTCGACTTCGAGCAATCTCAGTTGAGCTAAAGCTTCTGCTTGAATGATTTGACAGTCGCGATCGCGTCCCAAAACTCCTTCTAGGGCGGCAGCCGTCTGACGCAAGCGAGCTAACTGCTGAATAACGGTGTGATACTGCTGTTGTAGTTGCATGACCAGCGTTGATTCAGTATCTGTTTCAGCATTGTTTTTAAGCAATTGCTGAATATGAGAAAGCTGAAATCCTTGCTGTTTCAGCGCAACAATCTGCTTGAGTTGCTGAACCTCTCGCTGGCTATAAAGGCGATAGTTGCTGGCAGAGCGGGGTGGTTGTGGCAACAGCCCTAATGTGTGGTAATGCCGCACCATCCGGGGCGTAATGTCACCGCCAACTGCCTCAGTCAGTTCTTTAATCGTTAGATTCTGCGTTTTCATTCCTCTATTTTAAGTGAAGAGGTTTAAGTGAAGAGGTTGACATTGACACTAATGTAAAGGTTTAGAGTGAAAGCGTGGTTTTGTCTCTACTGCTCATGTCTTCCCTGACTCTTCCTCGCGTTTCGACGCTGCTCAAAGAGCATCCCGATGCGATCGCTGCTGTTGTTTGCGGCATTCTAGTTCTGCTCGGCTGGTTCATGCTGCAATCTGGCTGGCTAGGACTAGCGCTGCTGATTTTACCTGCGGCTTATGTAATTGGTGGCTACGAAAGCGCCCGTGAAGGGTTAACAACCCTGTTTGAAGAAAAAGAACTTGATGTCGATCTTCTGATGATTGTTGCGGCTTTAGGAGCAGCAGCGTTGGGATTGTGGCGACGGGAATACTCTTTCATTGTCGATGGTGCGATTCTCATTCTGATCTTCTCAATTAGCGGTGCATTAGAAGGCTATGCCATGCAGCGAACCGAGCGGAGTATCCGCAGTTTGATGAATTTGACCTCAGATACAGCACGAATTTGGCGAAATAGACAAGAAGAGGAAGTCTCAATTTCATCGCTTCAAATCGGCAACGAAGTGATCGTTAAACCCGGCGAACTCGTACCAACCGATGGTCTGATTGTGGAAGGATTTAGCACACTTAATCAAGCTCCGATTACAGGAGAATCGATGCCCGTTGAGAGAACGATTGGAGATGAAGTCTTTGCTGGAACAATCAACGGAAACGGAGCTTTGAAACTCAAGATTCATCAACCGCCTGAAAGTAGTTTGATTCAGCGCGTGATTCGTCTAGTCGAGCAAGCGCAAACCGAAACGCCGCCTTCGCAACAGTTTATCGAACGATTTGAGCGGAGTTACGCTAAAGTCATTGTGATTGCCGGAGTTCTGCTGACAGTGGTGCCGCCATTTCTCTGGGGATGGAGTTGGGAAACGACGATCTACCGTGCCCTAATTTTTCTCGTGGTCGCGTCTCCCTGTGCATTAATGGCAGCAACAATGCCCACACTGTTATCTGGCATTGCAAACGGGGCGCGGCAAGGGATTTTGTTCAAGAATGGCGCTCAATTGGAATTGATCGGACGAGTCCGTGCGATCGCCTTCGACAAAACCGGAACGCTCACCACTGGAAAGCCTCATGTTATTCAGGTGATCACTGATTCTCAACCTGAACAGCAATTACTTCGAGTGGCGGCAAGTTTAGAAAGCTTGTCAGAACATCCCATCGGGGAAGCCGTGGTGAGATTTGCCCAGAAACAGCGAGTTGAATGGCAAACAGCTACGAACGTTCAGGCTCATACTGGACAGGGAATCACCGGAGAAATTGATGGACAACTTGCGATCGTCGGTAAAGCAGCCTTTGTAGAGGAATACGTTGACGATTGGTCAGATACTTTGATGAAGTCAGCACAGCAATTAGAAGAAACCGGAAAAACAGTGGTCTGGGTTGCTTATGCCGGAAAGCCGTTGGGCGTAATTGCGATCGCCGATACTGTCCGACCCGAAGCCGCTCGAACGATTGCTCGATTGAAGCAATTAGGCGTTGAAGAAATCGTGATGCTGACCGGGGATAACGATCGCACCGCTCGCAGCATCGCTCGTGACCTGAGCATTGACCAAGTGTATTCAGAACTGCTACCTGAGAACAAAGTAGAAATCGTGCGATCGCTTCAATGCCGCTATCAAACGATCGCAATGGTCGGAGATGGCATCAATGATGCGCCTGCTTTGGCGCAAGCTTCTGTTGGAATTGCAATGGGAATCGCTGGAAGTGATGTCGCACTGGAAACCGCAGATATTGTATTGATGGCAGATCGGCTAGAACGATTAGCGACGGCAATTCGCCTCGGTCGCCGTTCTCAGCGCGTTGTGAAGCAAAACATTGTATTTGCGCTCAGTTTTATTGTGCTGTTGTTGGTGGCAAACTTTGTGAGCCAGATTACGCTGCCGGTGGGTGTGGTGGGACATGAAGGATCAACCGTGCTGGTAACACTAAGCGGTCTAAGGCTGCTGAAAAATTGATGGGTTGAAGAGATAGGATTGAATCAAACAGATCATGAATCTGCCTGATGTCTAGCCCGCTTTTAGTCACGAAATTTCATATTCCATCGCCACGGGCAGCATTGGTCGAGCGCGATCGTTTGGGGTGTCCTAGAGATCAGTGTTGATTCGTTTTTGATTGGGGCGGATCGTAGATTTAGCTGTTGAAATACTTTCTCTCTGTAAACATGAAACCGATGAGCTTTAACCTTCCTGGACTTTTCCTGGGTGCAGTCGTTGCAGGGAGCGGATTAGCTGCTTGCTCATCGACGATCGCTCAGAACTCAGCCCCAGCTAGTTCCCCATCCTCTAACCCCATGCAAGGTATGAATCACAGCAACTGTCAAAAGAGCAAATCAAAGCTATGAAGATGAGCATGAATCTAGGTGCGGCAGATGAGCAGTTCGACGGTTCATCAATGCGATGATTCCGCATCATGAAGGAGCCGTGACAATGGCAGAGGATGTTTTGCAGAAATCGAAGCGTTCTGAGATCCAGAAATTGGCGCAGGACATCATCTCCTCGCAACAAGCTGAAATCCATCAGGCGCAGGACATCATCTCCTCGCAACAAGCTGAAATCCATCAAATGAAACAGTGGCGCACGGCTTGGTATAACCAATGAATTTCATCCTGATCTCACATTTGACTGTCACACTGGATAGTTGATGCACTGTTAGGAAACTTCTACCATGCTGAGTCCTGCTGTTTCTGTTTCCGCCTCAATTCGCCGTCTCTCAGCCACGCTACTCACGCTTGGTTTACTGGCGGGAAGCCCGGTTGTTCTCGCGCATGGTGGGCATGGTAACGAATTTAAAGGTGGATCGGCTCAGTCTAGTGGAAGCGTGCAAGTGGATGCAGAAACAGCCCAGCGACTCGGTTTTAAGGTTGAGCCTGTCACACGCCAACGATTGGCGTTTGGGGTAAAAACGACTGGACAAATTGAGACCTTACCGAACCGCCAGGTTGAGGTGACAACGCCTGTCGGTGGAACCGTGCTGCGACTGTTGGTAAAACCTGGTGATACGGTTAATGCAGGGCAAGCAGTGGCGGTCATGACAAGTCCTGATTTAGCTGAACTCAGGACGACAGCCTCAGATCGAAAAGTTGACGCGATCGCAGCTGTCCAAACTGGCGAAGCCGATCTGCGGTTGGCACAACAGAATTTAGATCGCCAGCGCACGATCGCAGAGCGAGAAGTGCAGCAAGCTAAATCTGCCTTCAATTTTGCTCAAGAAAGTTATAGCAAAGATCAACAGCTTGCTCAGACGGGCGCACTTCCACGACGCACAGCGCTCGAATCGGGGACCAAATTAGCAGAAGCGCGAGCAAACTTATCGAAAGCGGAAAGTCGGTTAGCGGTGTCAGAGGCACAAGCTCAACTTGATCGCGCACAATCGGCACTCGAATCCGCGCGATCGCGCGTTCAACTCAGTGGACAAACCTACGAAACTCGTCTGCGCCAACTTGGAGCGAATGCTAACAAAGATGGCACCATTACAATCACGGCTCCGATTTCGGGTACAGTTGCCGATCGAGAAACCACAACTGGAGAATCGGGAGAAGATGCCGGAAAGAAGATTTTAACGATCGTGAATGGCAGCAGTGTGCAAGCATCGGGCAACATCTACGAAAAAGATCTGAGTCAAATTCAGGTTGGTCAGCCCGTGCGGATTAACGTGAACGGATTGCCTGATCGCACCTTTGGCGGACGGATTAGCGTTGTAGGTTCAACGGTACAAGGAGACACTCGTGTTGTGCCTGTAAAAGCAGAATTAGACAATGCCGATGGAGCATTAAAACCTGGCATGTTTGCTGAAATTGAAGTACTCACCGATCGCACCCCGGCTTCAGTTATAGCGGTTCCAAAGTCTGCGATCGTTGAAACCAACGATAAAAAGAAAATTGTCTTTGTGCAAAACGGCAATGCCTTTCAATCCACCGATGTAACTCTGGGACGAGAATCTGGTGAGTTTGTCGAAGTCACAAATGGACTATTTGATGGCGATAAAGTGGTGACACAACGCGCACCGCAACTGTACGCCCAGTCACTACGGGGTGACACAAATGCTGATGCGGAACATAGTGAAACTCCTGCAACAGCCGCTCAAGGAGCGAATCTTTCTGCCTTGCCTTGGTGGGTGACGTTGCCCGTAGGAGGCGCGATCGCGGCAGGTACATTTTGGGCAGGTACGGTTTGGTCATCGCGTCGCAACCGTCGGCTTCAGCTCGCAGCAGAGGGTTCTCTATCCCCCCGTGACGCTGAAATTCACTTTCATCCTAACGGTCATGCGAATAGGAACGGGTCTGCTGCTAGCATTCACACCCCCCCAGAAACGCTAGAAGCACGAAAGCCTCATCAGAACTAATAGACAACGATTGTTAAAACTCACGGCATCGACAATATCTCTTGCTTATGCTGAATGCAATTCTGAAATGGTCGATCGCTCAACGTTGGCTGGTAGTGATTGGTGCCATCATTATTACCGTTTTGGGCAGCTACAACCTGACTCGAATGCCGCTGGATGTGTTTCCAGATTTCGCACCGCCCCAGGTGGAAATCCAGACGGAAGCACCTGGACTTGCACCAGAAGAAGTCGAGTCGTTGGTTACCTTACCAATCGAAAGTGCTGTTAATGGAACGCCCGGAGTCGAGACGGTGCGATCATCCTCGGCAGTTGGCATCTCGGTAGTCAAAGTGATCTTCAACTGGGGTACAGATGTTTACCAGGCGCGGCAGTTAGTCACTGAACGACTTCAACAAGCTAGATCCAAATTGCCGACCGGAGTTGAAACACCCCAAATCTCACCGATTACTTCTCCGATCGGCACCATCCTGATGTATGCCTTTTCTCTAGGTGAGGGGCAGCAGACAGGAAAATCTACGTCCAATACATCCTTGATGGAAGTGCGACGGTTTGTCGATCGCGATGTCACCAATCGTCTATTAGCCGTTCCCGGAATCTCTCAGGTGATTGCCTATGGTGGGGATGTGCGGCAGTATCAAGTTCTGGTCGATCCGGCAAAGTTGGCGGCATTCAATGTCTCATTGCAAAATGTGACCGAGGCAGCAGAACAAGCGAATGTGAACGCAGCAGGCGGATTCATGATTACGCCGGATCAGGAAGAAATTATTCGAGGGGTGGGGCGAATTGAATCGATCGAGCAATTGGCGCAGTCAGTTGTGACCGCTAGAGAGGGGAAACCCATCCTGCTGCAAGATGTGGCAGCGGTACAAATCGGTGCCGCTTTACAGCGGGGAGACGGCAGCGCGAATGGACAGCGGGCAGTCGTAGTGGTGATTAATAAGCAACCGCTAGCCGATACGCCCACCGTGACCCGTGCCGTTGAACGGGCAATGGAGGAGGTTAAAGCCGGATTGCCCAAAGAGGTGCGAGTGTTGGAAACGTTCCGTCAGGGAAGCTTTATTGAGTCTGCAATCGAGAATGTACGAGACTCGCTGCGGGATGGCATCATCATTGTTTCAATCATCTTGCTGATGTTCTTGATGAACTGGCGTACGGCTGCCATTACACTCAGTGCCATTCCGCTCTCGATTCTAGTTGGCATGTTGATTCTGTCCTGGTTTGGGCAGGGAATCAATACAATGACGCTAGGAGGATTAGCAGTAGCGATTGGGTCAGTCGTAGATGACTCGATCGTGGATATGGAAAATGCCTATCGAGGACTGAGAAAAAATCAGGCCAGCGACCAGCCGAAGCATCCCTTTCAGATCGTCTATGACACCTCTGTAGAAGTTCGTGTGAGTGTAATTTTTTCTACAGTCATCATTGCTGTTGTATTCGCACCAATTTTCACCTTGACGGGCGTAGAAGGGCGGATCTTTGCTCCCATGGGAATTGCTTACCTGATATCAATTCTGGCTTCAACATTTGTTGCTATGACTCTTTCTCCAGCGCTGTGTGCAATTCTCCTAGCGCATCGCCGCTTACCCTCTGATGAAACCTGGGTTGCAGGATGGTCGCAACGGGTGTACCGCCCACTGTTGTCCTCAGCAATCACCTATCCTAAGTTAGTTCTGCTGACAGCCATTGCCACTCTTGTTGCCGCTCTCGTAATCTTACCCTCTCTAGGGCGAGAATTTTTGCCAGAGTTCCAGGAGCGATCTCTGGTTAATGCAATGCTGCTCTATCCTGGAAGTTCTCTGGAGGCCACCAACCAGTCAGGGTTAGCCATGCAGGATGCCTTGAAAAATGATCCTCGGTTTGCGACTGTTCAACTCCGGACAGGACGCGCCCCCGGTGACGCGGATGCAGGCGGCGTGAATTTGGGGCACCTAGATGTGGAACTCAGTGATGAAGGGATCAACGATCGCAAAGGCAGCATTGAAAAATTGCGCCAGGAATTCAACAAGCTACCCGGTGTAGCTCCCAACATTGGCGGGTTTATTTCGCATCGGATGGATGAGGTGTTATCTGGAGTCCGCAGTGCGATCGCCGTCAAAATCTTTGGTCCTGATTTGGCAGAACTGCGGGCGATCGGGCAAGAGGCAGAAGCCACCATGCGGAATATTCCCGGTTTAGTCGATCTGCAACTGGAACCCCAGGTGCCAATTCGCCAGATCCAAATCCAGTTCGATCGAGCAAACGCGGCTCGATATGGACTCACCGTCGGTCAGATCGCGAAAGTGATCGAAACAGCGCTCAATGGTCAGGTCGTGTCTCAAGTGTTGCGAGACCAACAACTCTTTGATCTATTGGTGTGGCTCAAGCCAGAAGCTCGAACCAATCTAGATACGATTCGTAATTTACTGGTAGACACTCCCACCGGACAAAAAATTCCGCTGGCACAGGTTGCCCGCATCGATTACGGCACCGGACCCAACACCATCAATCGGGAAAATGTGTCTCGTTTACTGGTGGTGTCTACCAATGTGTCAGGACGAGATTTGCGATCGGCAATTAATGAAATTGAGTCCAACATTCGTCAAAATGTCACGCTGCCATCTGGCTATTTCATTCAGTATGGTGGACAGTTTGAATCGGAAGAACGCGCCACCCAAAAACTATTGCTTTATAGCGGACTGGCACTCATCATCATTGCCGTGTTGATGTATTTTGCTGTGAAATCTATCCCTGCCATGCTGATGATTATGGTCAACTTACCATTAGCTTTGGTGGGCGGCATTTTCTCGATCGCTCTCGGTGGTGGCGTTATTTCAGTTGCGTCGCTGGTTGGGTTCATCACTCTATTCGGCGTTGCGACTCGTAATGGCTTGCTGTTAGTAGACAACTACAACACCAAGTTTGCCAACAGAATGCCACTCAAGCAGGTCATTACGGAAGGCTCAATGGAACGACTAGTGGCGATTCTGATGACTGCTCTTACCTCGGCTTTGGGCATGGTGCCGCTAGTGATTGGATCGGGGGCAGGTAAAGAAATTCTGCAACCGCTTGCCGTGGTGGTATTAGGAGGATTGTTCACCTCCACTGCTCTAACGCTGCTGGTGCTGCCTGCCCTGTACTCACTGTTTGGGAAGTTTTTAGTTCCAAAACAGTCTGATCTCGTTGCCCTGGGTGATGATCGTGCTTCTAATCTCAACATTGCAGAGTCTTGAAATAATTTAGGAGACAAAAATGAAAACACTCAAAGTTCTTTTGCTCACAGCTAGTAGTGTTAGTCTGCTGTTCCTTAGCGCATGCAGCGGTGGTGGAAATCAAGCGAGTGCGCCAGTGATTAGTCCTGCTGCGAGTAGTAGTCCTGCTGCGAGTCCATCAACAGCGAGTTCTTCAGCAAATCACGATGCTGATCACAAGGCAGGTGGCGGTATCGTGGTTGAATCAGGCGCATACCACCTGGAGTTAGTCCCTGAGAAAGAAGGTAGCGAAACCCATCTGGACTTGTTCTTGCAAAAAGGGGACAACCATGAGGCAATTCCGGATGCAAAAGTCACGGCGCAAGTGCAACTCCCGGATGGTAGCCAGAATGTGGTAAATATGACTTACGATGCTGCTGGAAAACACTACACAGCTATGTTGCCCAGTGCAGCGGCAGGAGAGTATAAAGTAGCAGTTCAGTCTGATATTGGCGGTGAAAAAGTGAACGCTCGATACACCTTCAAGCAGTAGAACACTCAAGACTAAAGCTATTCACCTCTAAAGCGATCGCAAAGTTAGCACTGTCATCAAGGTGCTAACTTTGCAAATGTTTTTAGTCCAGCGATATGGGTAGTGCGTCAAGATAATGTGGGATGAACTGCTATATCATGCCATGTCCAAGGACGAGTTGCTAATCCTGCCCGTTGTGCTGCGGTGGATTTGAAACGACTGTGCCGCCAAATCCAATTGAAATAACTCACGACTAACCGAGTTGTCACTTTCGTCTGTTCCCACACCTTGCCAAACTTGTTCTGCCGTCGATGCCATCGCCCAGTTTGTTATCGAACAATCCCATTGGTGCACTTTAATCGCTGGGTGTTGTCTTTGCCGATGTGATGCTCGATTTCGAGAGGCAATCGCTCATAGCCGCCCCAGTCGTCACTGTTGAATCGCTTGCAGTTTGTTTTACCTTCGGTGTTCATCACTAACTGCTCAATCAGTTCATCCGTGTGTTTGCCCACTCGTGCCGCCAAAATCAATCCACTGCTGTTCGCTAAGCTCAGTCCAATCCAGCAATCTCCGGCTTCTCGCTCTTGAGTCAAACATTGCTTTTGTTTTTTGAGACAAATGACCACAGTTCATCCGCACTCACCTCGGTTGTTTCGACCGCTTGAACTTCTGCGTTATGCACCAGTTGCGCTCGCCCACTTGCCGCTCGAACAATACCGACGACCGTGTTGTAAGCCAGTGATCCGACTCACCCCGCGTAGACTGCTGCCTTCGCTGTGCGCTTGCAGGACTTGTTGAATCTGCTCAGAACTCACATGACGGCGATAGTAGAGACTATCGAAGTTTTCTGAAAACGTTTGATCGCAAGCAGGACAGAGGTAGCGTTGGGGACCGTTTGGCATCTTGCCATGTTTGTGAACGTTTGGGTGTCTGCACAGGGGGCATTCCATTGATAGAGTTTCAGAAGAGATCTGCCTCTACTTTACCAATCCCACATTAGTTTGATCCCACATTAGTTTGATGCACCATCGTCCATTGACCTTTGACCATCATTCCTGATGCCATACTGTTCTCCTAATCGTAATGGTGTAATCGTGCCTTTGCTGCTCTAGTCATAAAACTGTTCCAAAAACTAGCGATTAGCGCCGAGCGCAACTTCAGAGAAATTGGCTCTGCCAAGCTCCGAAGGATCGCGAAATGACACCATTCCTCGCCAATGCTTAGCCTTGCCCAAAGAGGGGAAACCGGAAGTTCCAACTCTTAGCCCCGAATGGCAAGTTAGGGAATAATCCACTGCTCACAACACTCGGTTGAATGGTTGTCGATCGAAGTTGTGGCGTTACCGATTGAATGGTACAACAAGACGTTGGCGTTGTTGTAGTCGGAGTGCTGAGATTCTGTTGTTTCAGCAATTCATTCCAGGCTTGCATTGCCTCTGTATTGGTAGGCTGTGCAGAACGAATTTGAGTTCCCAGCGTTGCGATCGCATCATACCAAATGCCATATTTTGCATAGCTCACTGCTCGGTCTACAGGCGTTTTTGCGATCGCGAGTTCTTGTCGCAATGCTTGAGAGGGGTTGATTCTTTCAAGTCGTCCTTCCCAAAATAGCGGTGCATCAATCTGCGGATCACAGAAAATCGCCAGTTCCCATTGGTAGGTTCCAACGGGTAACGGAGTTGCCGTCTGAGGCAGCGCGAAACTGACCGCTCCAGGCTTAGTCGCTGGCAGACGGAGTGACTTTTTGTAAACCGTTTTACCTTGAGCATTGCGTAGTCTCCACTCCACTGGAAGACCTGCACCCATGCCCTTGGGTGCATTAAACCAAACTGTCGGGTGATCGCTGGTCGTCAAACCCCATTGCTGGTCAGGTCGGGTCTTCTGCGGCGTCGGGACTAATGCAGTAAACGATTCGTAGTTTTTACACTCTCCTCGGCGTCCTCCACCTTGACCGCGATCGCTTGGTTCACCCGGATCGGGAGGCGAAGGGGGATCAAAGCGAATTCGTCGTGATCTCTGTTGGGGTTGTGCTTCAGCAAGTTGAATAAATCCGACATTGTGAATCAACAATGCGATGAATGCAACAGCTAACAGTCCTGATTGTTTAGAGAACAACATAGTTGATACCTTACTTGAAACTAGGCGAGTGAAGTCATTAAAATCTTCGATCGCTGTATGCAATCAGTTATTGAATTTTACGATTAACGGTGAAGTAATATGCAGCCGTACCACTTGTGACGATGACCCCAATCAGCGATGGAACGAATGGAATCCATCCGCCTTGTGCCAATAAGACCCAGCAGCATCCGGACAGCACGATCGTACATCCTGCTAGAGCAATTCCAAATCCCTTCAACTGACGAAAGCGCCATGCCACCAGCCCTCCCACAATAGACCAACTGCCGATCCAGAAGAGTTCACCCCAAGTAGACCAAACCCACAATAAGGGGCGGTTGTCTAACACCGAACTGAGAATTTGACTCACCATGTGAGCATGAATCACAACACCAGGAACCTTTTTAGGAAAGCTTTCGCCGTAAGGCGTCGCAAAGAAATCTCCACCACTGGGAGCTGTTACCCCAATTAACACAATTCGATCTTTGATCGCTTCAGCATTCATCTGTCCATTCAAGATTTGTCGAACGGTAACTTGCTGAGCAATGTCTTGGGGTTCGAGCGATCGGTAGTTCAGTAACACCTGATTTCCGCGCCCATCAAACTGCTGATAGCCTCCTGCTTGATGGCTGAGATCTGGAAAAACAGTGTTTCCAAGTTTCAGGTCTTCATCTGCTGTGAAGGTAGGCTGAATACTGGGTTGTTGGGCAGCCAAATAGCGAAAGGCGAGCTGGGCACTAAGAGCATAGGGAGTCGTGCAAGCCGCGATCGCTTTGGGACTCACAAACAGCAAGTGCCGCCGCACCACACTGTCTGCGTCTTGTACAAAGTCGCTAAATCCAATATCCGCTTTGTTAATGCCCGGAGGTGGGGCAATTCCAGTTGGGTCATTAGATGCCGTATCAGGACGCTTACAGATGGCAACTAGTTGACTGTTGTTCGTCAGTTGGGTGAGTCGTTGTTTGAGCGCCGGATTTCGACTTGGAAAATCGCGATACAAATCTAATCCAATCACGCTGGGTTGATAACGCTCCAGGGTTCCTAGCAATCGCTCCAGCGTTGCATCTGACAGAGAGCCTGCGCTTTGAGTTTCTTTCTCGATATCTTCTTCATCAATTCGCACAATCAACAGTCGAGGGTCGGGCGACTCGGTTGGGCGATGCTGCATCAACAAATCAAAAGCTTGCAGCTCTAAAGGTTGCAGCCAACCCAGCCAGCGAACGCCTGTGACTAATCCAGTGACGATCACACTCGCAAGCGCGATCGTCCGGAGGTGAGATCGCGTCATTTGGGGAAAGAGACGACGTTTTTGACCGCACCAGTCTTGCCAAAGCGGAGGAACCTCAGCCGGATTTTGACAAATAATTGGCAACCACGTGGCACAGGGGAAATTTGACTCTAGTGCTTGCAATTTTTCCCGTGCTTCTCGCACCGATCCATACAAGGTTTTTCCACGAGTAAACGCGGTGAGAAACTGTTTGAGAAATTCTTGAGCGACGCGATCAGGCACGGGTTCACGCATCACAATCACTTGCGGAAGCTGCAAATCTGCTAAATCTTGCGCTAGTCCTAAGCCATCACACGAGTTAAAAATGGCTAGCTTCAGTCCTTGTGCGATCGCATGACGCAATCCGTATTTCAATTGCTCAATGGTGAGGGTTTCGGTTTGATTGATTTGAATTTGACCCTTCTGATCGCTAGAGCTATGTCCAGCAAAAAATAGAACATCCCAGTGCGACTGCCAGAGGTGTTCATGCAAGGTTTGTGCATCAGGTTCAACCAGAACGTGAATGTCGCTATTGGGTAGGGTTTGTAGCAGGGCGCGATCGTGGTCTACATCAATTCCTTGGGAGTTTCCTAGAATACTGAGAATCCGAACCGTCTTGCGTCGATTTGGAATTGGAGTTTGCAGTGATCGCGTGAACGTTGGCAAACTCAGCGCAATTTCAGCGTTGGGATAATCGGTCAAAAAATCCCACAAACACCACGGTAATTGCAACACTTGCGGATCGTTAGCCACAATCGCTATGCGAATTGCATCGGCAGGAGATAATAGCGTTCGCAGTTGTCGATCGATCGATTGAAACGAATTTGCGCTGAGCCACGCATTAAGCTGAATTTGTAGGTCTTGAGAAAGGGTAGCAAATTCGGCGGCTGAAATGTGAGTCACATCGGTTTTGTCTAACTCAAATTCAAACTCAGGCGGGGCGCTAGAGCGTCGCCATCCTAAATGAGCATAGAGCGCCAAATACAGCGATCGCCAGCGTCGATAGTACTCCGCTAAGCCGTGAATTGCAGGCAAGCTACCTGTAAATTGCATCGGCGTTTGACGACCCGATTCCCACAGTTGAGCAATTACCGTAGGAAACCCTTCTCGCCAGTTGCCTTGTCCTAAATTTAAGACAACTAAATGTTCCATCTGTTATCCCTATCGTTCCAGTGCGATCGCGGTCTCAATCATATTCTTACAACGATTGAGACCGCGATTTTATGCAGCCATCCATTTTTCTGATTGCGGCTCACCACGGATTGCCAATCATCGTGAATCCTGCCCAATGGTGGGGATGAGACAGATTCGACTTGGCGATTCTTGAAAGTTCTGGAGGTAGATTCTGGCGATTGGCTCCACCAAGCTCCGAAGGATCGCGCAGCGAATTGATCAAGGTCTTCGGATGATGAATCATGGTCAGTTGCGTTTCTCGCAGAGCATCCGCTTTGATGGGAGCCGTTTTGAGTCGACGATAAAACTCTTGCATCAGCAGCACCGTACTGCCATCATCAACCGACCACAAACTCGCCATCGCCGCTTTACTGCCTGCCTGCACGGCCAACCCTGCAAAACCAATTTCAGCTTTGGCATCCCCAAGCGCCGTTCGACAAGCACTCAATACCAAAAGCTGTACGGCGGGTTGTTGCAGCCCTAATTCTTTCAGTTGATCGAGCCGCAACTGCTGATCCCAAAACTGAATATACGATTTCTGAACGGCTCCAGCCGCAAACTCGGCATGAGTCGCGAGATGCACAATGCCGTAGGGATATTTCGCTCGTTGAGACTTGAGATTTGTCAGCGTAAAGTCTTGGTTCAGCAATGAGGTTCCTTGCCAAGGAGTTTTCGTAATTGAGTTAATTTCGAGCGGAACTCCGGGCAAAGGAGTTTGCTGCCGAAACGTTGAAGCGCCCATTGCCAAAATCTGAGTTTCCGGCGAATTTCGGGCTTGGCGATCGAGTAAATTAAAGGCGGGAATGATCCCTAAATTGTACTGTTCTACTAAAAATTGCTTACCGTCGTGAAGCGCCGCAAGCGGCGCACTGCGAAGTCCGCCGCCCAAACAAAAAATCAGCGTATTAATGCCGTTTGCCTTCAGATCAGACTCGATCGGCTGAACGATCCATTGATAGAGTTGTTGTCCAGGCTGCAAATAATCTTCTGGATCTGAACGCGAATTCACTACACCCATCCGAAACGCATCAACCGTTTCAGTCAGTGCGGCTTTATTGGCAGCTTTAATGCGACGATGGATCGCTTTTCCGGTCGGGGCAACAAGCATCACGTCGAGATGAGTCGGGCTTGGAATGGCATAGACTAATGCTGGTTTACGACCTGTTTCTCGACCGATTTGATCTAGGGCACGAGCCATATCCGGGGCGGGGAGCGCGTGAGTGGTAAACTTCCCCTGAAAGTAGTCTTCGTACTGCTTTTTCCATCTCAGCTCGATCTGATAAATTGCGTCTTCTACGTCGCCGCGATCGAGAGCCCACTGAACGAGATCAGGTTTTTGAAGCGCAGGTTGAGCAGGTTTAGGTTGTGCTTGAGCAACGTGCAAAATATCTCCATCTGCCCTGTTATTTGAACTGTTGTAGGCTCTAGAGGAGCGTTCAAAAAAGGATGTGCATCCGATCGAAAAGCACAGGGTCAGAACCATCAGTAAAAGGAATGAAGGCTTGCTCATGGTTGTTAAAAAGTTTTGAATGCGTGAATGATTCCAGCGTCTAAGCTGGCGAAGCGTGATTCAGCGTGTAGAAGAACAATCCGAATTATTGCTCCAGTAAAAATCAAACATTAGCAACGCAACTTTCGGTGTAACCTGCCTTCTCTGTCGTACCAGCCGTTAAGAAATAACTTAGCCTACTGATGTTCCCGCAACAGCACTGATACACAATTCTGTCAGGATACTTTACAAATTTAGAAAATGAATGCTGGGTTAGGTTCACCCGTATGGGTAGTTCAAAGAAATATTACATAGTGAAGAATATCTCTAACATAGGAGAATAGCTCTAGGTTGTGTTGATAATTATGTGAAGTTGGGCTGAATAAGCTAAAAGGCGA